>JASJDX010000021.1 GCA_030064975.1 Pleurocapsa sp. MO_192.B19 | reverse complement strand
CTTTACCCCTTACCCTCATAGCACAGATTAAATACATATTAGGTGCAAGATCTCAGTATATATGCGTTAGCTAAAATTCAAACTTAGGTTTTTTTTCTTTAGACAGCATTCGCAGCAATAAGACAATATAGATAGGAATAAAGGCGCTGAAGATGAAGCGATTACCCAACATTTCCATCATTAAAGAGGACAATACAGGACCTGTCGCGTTACCTAAAGAGTAGGTAGTGGTAAATAAAGCCGTTCCCGCACCCAAATCTTTTGATTTTACCTGTTGTCCCAACAATGCCAGACACAGGGGGTAAACAGGACCAATGCTGGCACCTGTCAACATAGAAAACATCAAGATTAACCAATAGTTATCGATGATAGTTAAGCCTAAACTGGCAATAATGCCGATAAAAACGCAACCAAATAATACTGAAACTTTATCCCACTTATCTGCCAAGCTGGTCACGGGAACGGTACTCACAAGGCTGCCTAAGACAAAAACCGACAGAGTCAAACCCATTTGTTCGACAGTATAGTTTTGACGTAGTAGAAAGACGGGATATAGGGTAATCAAGGTAGCTTCAGCCATTCCGTAGGCAAATACACCATGAATCGGGAATTTAAACTGTTTGAGCAAAGGTAATAGCAGGGAGTTTGATGAAGTTTTCAGGATTATTTTTTGTCGTAAGTAGAACCAAATAACTACAAAGGCGATCGCATTAACCGCTCCCCCCATCAAAAAAGCTAATTGGGGAGAAATATTATAAAATCGTGGTCCCAAAGCTGGGCCAATTATAAATCCCAAGCCCATCGCCAAAAAGTAAAAACCACTAACTCTGGCTCGGCTACTCTCGTGGGAAAAATGATTTAGCGCCGTCTGTCCGCCGATTAAGAAACTACAGACTCCAAATCCCATGACGATTCGCACAATGAACCAGAGAGACAGTTGAGTGGTGAGAGGAAATGCCGACCCGCTCAATCCCATAAGCAATAATCCCAACAGCAGAACGGGACGAATTCCCCATTGGCGCAAAAGCCGATTGACTACAGGAGTAGCGACGGCGATCGCTAAAAAATAAACGGTAGAATTGATTCCAATCCAAATTTGACTGACCTGCTGTTGTTCCATAAAGGTTGACATCAGGGGATTGAATAAGCCGAGAGAAACACCGAATAATAAAGAGAGTAAGTACAGTGTCAATAGTTGTTTAGAAAAGAGAACTGTTGATTTTGGCTTAGAAATGTGTTTCATAATTGTCCTGAGTTAAATAGTTTGACAGTAGAATTAGTTTCTGGGCGCTCGAAGATAACTTTACTAGAAAGGAAAAACTTGAGAACGAAATTTTGTTGGTTCTATATGTGCTAAGCCGATCAGTATTGGGTTTGAAGCAGGCTTAATGCCGCGTAGCAATATAGGTTATTAGGGAAAAAACGTCGAGATTATGCAGGTTATAAAGGTTTATTTCCTTAACGAAGAGCCGTCAAGTTGAAAAACATTTAACTAGCGGCATTTCTTAACGACTCTGAGGTGTTTTGTGAGTCTTGAACAAATATCTCCTGTTTATTCAAGACTTTTATACATTCTCCTGTAATGCTATCAGCTCCAGAAGATACAAGGAAAGAAACCACCTCGGCAATTTGTTCTAGGGGAATGGAATTATCCAAAAATGCTTTTGAGGTGAGATCGGTATTGCCCAGACAAACAGTATTGACTTGAATATTCTGCTGTTTCAACTCTTCAGACAAAGATTTGGTTAATCCCTCTACTGCATACTTAGAAGCAGTATAGGCACTAGCCAGCGGAGAATTAACAAAAGAATAATCTGCATTCAAATTGACAATTTTGCCTTTACCTTGCTGGAGTAGAGAGGGAATAGCCGTATGACAACAATAGTAAGTTGCCAATAGATTAGCTTCCACAATCTGTTGCCATTTAACGGGGTCTGAATTAGCTGATGTTTCTAATTCAGCAGTTCTAGGATTATTAACCAAGATGTCAATTTGTCCTAGTTCCCGCGTTACCCGCTCGAAGGCTGTTTGAACTTCGAGTAGGTTGCTGGTGTCTGCTGTTATTGCCACTGCTTTGCCGCCAGATTGCCGAATTTGGTCGATAGTTGCTTCAATTTGAGAGATATTACGAGCGATCGCCACTACCGTTGTTCCCTGACTAGCTAACTTTAGGGCAATAGCTCGGTTAATTTCTCTAGCACCCGTAATAACTGCAACCTGTCTCGAAGGTTCAATACGATTTCCAGTCGTGGCGACAAGGTTATTCAAAGATCGAAGCGATCGCCCTGGGGAGATAGAAGGTTTAAGATTGGGAACGTTAGCTAATAAATCCCTTAAAAGTCGCAAATAATCTTGTCCCAACTGCCCGATAGTTGCCGAACAATGGAAATTAGTAGAGTATTCAATTTGTAGCTCCAAGCAGTCATCTGTAATGCAGAAGAAAAACTCTAATAAAGTGGTTCGTTTTTGTTCGGGAGAAGATAAACGACGATCCCAATCTTCCTTGATAAACTCAAAGATTCCGACAGGAGGAACATTGCGGTTGCCAAGATAATTCGCTCTGACAGGGGTTAGCTGGTTATCGGGATACAGATAACCAGGCAGTTGCTCTCCCAGCCAGTCATAAGTAACCCCATTCATCGGTAGCTCATTAAACTTATCTTTAATACTCTCGATAAAAGGCTTCCATTCTGCTTGAGGATCGACAGCAAGTCCTACAGGAAAGTTGGTGGCAAAATCTCCAGCACTGTTGAAAAATAGATTATTTCCTCCTAGATTGCGACCATGACTTCGATGGCTGATAACCACGTCGTCAGATTCGCTCCACTGCGCCATCAATCGGTATAAAGGAGCTAACAACAGAGAGTAAACATTGCACCCATAGTGTTTTTTGGCGCGGTTCAAGAGAAAAGTCGTCTCGTCTTGAGATAGGGTCAACAATTCGCTGGCAGCAGATGTTTCCAAGTTCGTTCCCAACTGTCGATCTAGAGGAATTTGCCAAGCAGACCGGGGAGAGGGAAACTGAGATTTCCAGTAGTCGATGTGACTTTCCAAATTCCCCTGTTGTTCTTCTGTCATCAGGTAGCGCACATAATCAGCATAAGAACTAGCGATCGGTAAATCTTGAAGAAAATCTGGTCGATCGCCTAAAAGCTGGCTATAGATGAACCAAAATTCTTGGAACAGCATTTGATTACTGAGCAAGTCACCAATAATATGATGTCCGATGATGTTGATGTCGTAGCAAGTATCACTAACCTCGATGACTAAAACTTGAATCAAAGGCCAACAATCGATACGGAATTCTCGACCAATTTTTGCTATTTGTTGATGGATTTTGGTATTTCTGTCTTCAGGACTCAAATGACTGCCATCATAAAAGATTGCCTTGAGTGGTTCTGGCTGAATTTCTTGTTGCCACCATTGTCCTTGCCGCTGCACAAACAAAGTCCGTAATGCCCAATGACGCTCGATTAAGCAGTTGAGAGCTTGGTTAAAGAGTTCCAGATCTAAGGGTTGATGATAAAGGCAACGAGTATAGCCCGCCCACTGATAGGGCGCGTCAAAGTATCGCAGTAACCATCGTTGAGCCGGACCCAAAGGCAAATATTCCTCAGTTGGCTTTGTCGGTGTAGAGGCGGTTAAAGGCACATTTTCTGGATTAACTAAAGCTAATAGGGCTTTGCGATCGAGTTTACCATTATGATTTTTGGGCAAGCTAGCAAACCATTCCAGTCGATGGGGAATCATATAGTCGGGCAGGTGCAGACGAAGAAATTTCTTCATCTGTCGGGGGTCGAGGCGATCGCCTGCAAGACCTGCTACTAAGCGTTTTTGTCCCGAACCCAAATCTACGACGACAACAGCCGCCTCATTGACTCCTGGGTGAAGCAGCAGCACGTTTTCCACTTCTCCCAGTTCGATGCGAAAACCGCGAATTTTTACCTGATTATCGATCCGCCCGTGATATTCAAAACTACCGTCGGGGAGCTGTTTTGCCAGATCGCCCGTGCGATATAAGGACTTACCAGCAATATGAGTAAATTGATTGGAACAGAAAGTCTTGGCAGTACGTTCGGGGTCTTTGAGATAACCTTGAGCTAACTGTACGCCACCAATCCATAATTCTCCCAGTTCACCTGGAGTAACGAGCTGTTGATTCTTATCGAGGATGAGCAGATCGACATTATCGATCGCTCGACCGATGGGAATACTGCTTTCTCCTTGTTCTCCTGGACGTTGACGAATAATGTGGCAACTGACATCAATAGATGCCTCTGTTGGCCCGTAAAGATTAGCAAGTCCAGTGTTTGCTCCATAGCGGTCCCACCAGGCTTGAATAAAGGGAATCGGTAAAGCCTCGCCGCTAAAAATCAACCAGCGCAGATGGGGAAACTTATGCTCTTCTCCTGCCAAAGCATTGATAAATTCCCCAAACAAAGAGGGGACAAAGTGCATCACGTTAATCTGAGTTTGGTTCAGCCACTGAGCCAGATTCCAGGGATTGCGGACGATATCTCGATCTACGGGACAGGCGGTTGCTCCCACCATTAGAGGCCAGAAAATTTCCCAGATTGAAATATCAAAGCAACAGGAGGTCTTTTGCGCCACGCGATCGCCACCATTAAGGGGAAAAGTCTTTTGCATCCATTGCAGGCGATTCGTATAGCCACGGTGACTCAGCATTACCCCCTTGGGACGACCAGTCGAGCCTGAAGTGTAAAGAACCGTCATCAGGTCATCAGGATTATTTAGCAGGGGCAAATCGGCTGCCGACTGTTGCGACCAACTGCGGCGATCGAGCTGTTTTAAAGAATGTCCGTTCTCAAGCTGCCCTCCCTCATCTAAAAATAGCAGGGTAGACAGAGCTACATCCGACAGAGACTCCATATTGACTAGCTGAGATTCGGTTAACAAAATATTGATTTCAGCATGGTCGAGCATATAGCAAATCCGTTCGGTGGGATAAGCAAGATCGATCGGGACGTAAGCAGCCCCTGCTTTGAGAATTCCTAAAATACCCACCCAAAGGGAAGAATTCTGTCGAGTCATGATACCGACTAAATCTCCAGGCTTAACTCCCTGCTGTCGCAAACAGTGGGCGATCTGGTTAGAGAGACGGTGTAGCTGTAGGTACGTTAAGGGAGTTTCTGGATCGAGAACCGCCAGGGCATCAGGAGTCCGTTTTACCTGTTGCGTAATCGCTACATAAGGAATAGATAGCGACCCATCATCGGCAGCAGCATCGGTAGCAGCATCAGCAGACGGACTAAGAATGCTTGCCATTTCGTTCAAACTGCGACAGCCTAACAAAGCCTGACGGTCTAATTTGCGCTCCAACTGTCTTTCTAATTCAGTAATAATACGGATCGATTCTAAAGAATCTATGCCTAAATCTGCTTCTAAATCCTGTTGTAAATCTGGTTCACCAAGTGATAGATGACAGACAGTGCTTACTACCTGTTGCAAAATAGAACGAATACGAGTATCAGCAGGCAAACTCAAAGATTTAGAAGCAGGATCGGACTTGACGTTGAGAGTAACCAAGTTTTTTAGTTCTTCGAGAAACTTAGCGAGCAAGCCATCAATAAAAGAAGCTGTAAAGAAATTGCTGTCGTAATTTGTATTGAAATACAGGCGATCGTCAAAGATTTCTGCCAAGGTATCAATACATCCTGCATTTGTTACTGTTGCCGAACGATAATTGAGAACTTCTAACGCTCCATATTGCTTTTTCAGCCCAGTTTGCCCCATATTGGAGAAGTACAGATTAGACTTAATCGCAGTTCGGATTAGTTCTGCTGCCACATTCGGCATCTGACCATTGACTAGTTTGATTTGCTCTCGCGTTAGGCTGCTCATTTGCAGAGTTTGGGCATTATCGCGATTGGCAGCCAGAGCAGTTTGAATATTCGACTGCACCGATTTGAGCCAGTTTAGAATCTCTTTGTGGGGTAGAGGAAAACTTAAAGCTAAATTTTCAGCAAAGCAACCGACCAAATTAGAAACATCTGTGTTGGGATAAGTCCGTCCGCTCGTCGGAATATTAAGGATGATTGATTCAGTCTGGGTCTGAATACTGGCGATCGCCTTTAAATAAGCCCCGACTAAGAGACAGTTCAAGGGTAAACGCCAATCACGAGCGCGTTTGGTCAATTCAGTCAGGATACTTTTATCGACCACAGTGCGGACACTACAGGAGTTTGCCGCCTCAGATGAAGCAGCCTTTTGAGGATTCCAGAAAAATTTGCCGTTACCCTGCTGACTTAAATACTCTTGGAGTGAGTTTGCCGCTTGAGGCGATCGCCAACTATTGATATTAGCGATCTGTTGACGATAGTTTTCTAGAGTTGTTGCAGGAGGCAAATTCGGTTTGGTATGGCTTAAATTTGCGCCATAAATTTCTAGGAATTCTCGCAGCACTATCTGGACGCTCAGACCATCGGCAATCACATGATGCAGACTTATTCCCAATTCATAAAGATTTTCTTTTAAGCGAAAAGCAAAAAAGCGATGTAGTGGCCATTGTTGGAGCGACCAGGCTTGATTAATCGCTTCGTTAACTGCTTCTTGGACGTAAAGTTCTTGAGTAGCAGAATCATCATTACTCAAGTCTGTTATGGATAGCTCGGGAATGGAGGGATTATCCATAACCAGAAGTTGGTAATCTTTAAAGCTGGTAGCTTCTGGGGGAATAGAAAAGTAAGCCCGCAAAATCGGATGGCGTGACAAAAGTTGCTTCCAGCTTTTTCGAGCAATTTCAGGATTGAAAGTTCCCTCAAATCGCACCGTCGAACATACAGTACAGGTAGAAACCGCCAAATGACCTGCCAAAAGGACGTACTGAGAATCAGTTAGATCGACTGCTTCTGGGGCAACTTCATCT
This sequence comes from Pleurocapsa sp. MO_192.B19, assembly GCA_030064975.1. Classification (GTDB taxonomy): domain Bacteria; phylum Cyanobacteriota; class Cyanobacteriia; order Cyanobacteriales; family Xenococcaceae; genus Waterburya. The sequence goes on along the minus strand of JASJDX010000021.1, from coordinate 23,345 downwards.
TGCTCATCTATATTTTCTCTTAATGGAGAAGCCTCAATCTCGTTATTTTCTGCCGACTCCAACCAATTTTGAGCAACGGCAATAATGTCTCCCAAAGTCTGTAGCTGCATCAACTGCTCCATCGGCACAGCCTGTAAAAAATCTCCCTGTCGCTCGGGTGGGACTAATTCAACTAAGCCGTTGAGCATTTGTACTGTTTTGATTGAGTCGAGTCCCAAATCGCTTTCGAGGAATAGGTCGGGTTCTAAATCCTTCACATCATGTCCCGAAACTTGCGACACCAAGGTATAAATTTGCTCTGAAGCATTATTTTCGGCAGTCATTATTTCTGGTTTGACTTGAATCTCTGGGCTGAAAGATTTAGCCGTTTGGCTTACCGAAGATTGTGGTTGATTATCTTCAGACTTCAACCAATTTTGGGCAACGGCAATAATGTCTCCTAGAGTTTGTAGCTGCATTAACTGCTCCATCGGCACAGCCTGTAAAAAATCTCCCTGTCGCTCGGGTGGGACTAATTCAACTAAGCCGTTGAGCATCTGTACGGTTTTGATTGAGTCGAGTCCCAAATCGCTTTCGAGGAAAAGGTCGGGTTCTAAATCCCTAACATCGTGTCCTGAGACTTGAGATACTAAGGTATAAATTTGTTGTGCTGTGGAATTGTAAATCATCCTATATTCTCCGTGTTAAATACGTTCCAATACCGCTTGAGGTCGATCTGAGTTTGTGGTTCGCTTACCCAAAAAGGTCATTTTTACATCATCTTTAGGAACGAGATTTAACCCGCTTAAAGTAGGATATACAGGGCGATCGCTTTTTAACTCCAGTTGATAACGCGATACCCCAATGGCAATAATTGATTTAACAATCAGCATGGAAAATGCTGCCCCGATACAGCGTCTGCTTCCTCCACCAAAAGGCAGGTACTCATAATAAGAAAACTTCCGTTCTAAAAAACGTTCTGGTTTAAATTTTTGTGGCTCTGGATATAAGTCTTCGCGCTGATGAACCAAATAAATCGAAGGTACGACAACCGTGCCGACTGGTAGCTCATAATCGAGCAATTTAATCGGCGATGTAACAATACGAGGCTGGGGTTGAATCTCTACGGGACTAATACGCAGAATTTCCTGAGAAACTGCCGTTAAATAGCTCAGGCGAGCAATATCGAGCAAATTTGGCTTAGCGCCTAAAGAGTCAATTTCCTGACGCAGCTTATCTCGAACCTCTGGCAGACGATGCACCCAGTACAAAGACCAAGCCATAGCTGAAGCGATACCATCTTGACCAGCCACAACCAACGTCACTATCTCATCGCGTAATTCGCGATCGCTCAAGCCTTCCCCTGCTTCATCTTTGGCAGCCATCATTAAATTGAGAATGTCGGTTCGTTCGGGGTCATAATTCTGACGACGCTCGGCAATTTCAGCATAAATAAGCTCGTCAATCTGACGCATCAAATGACGGATATAGCCCCAAGGACTCCAACGACCAAGGTCTTTTCTCAACCAGGGAACAAAAAAGAAACTAGAGACAAAGGGATATTTGGCATAATTTAGCAAAGAACTAATCAATTCATTTAGTTTGCGAACGCGCTCTCCTTTGTTAATTCCCAGCGCCACGCTCAAAATAATTTTGCCCGAAATTGCTCTGGTAGCACCATAAGCCGAAAAAGTTTGTCCTGGTGTTAGCGGTGCAAATATCTGCTCGGTCAAGTCGTCAATGGTTTGAGCATATGCTTTGAGATGCTTGCCATGAAAAGAAGGCATGATTAGCTGACGATGCCGTTGGTGAGTGGCTTCGGTTAGAGTGATTAAAGAATATTGTCCTAAAAAGGGTTTGAAAAGCTGATTACCTGGATTGGAAAATTGCTTAGATTCCCCATCAAAAATCTTTTGAATTGCCTGTGGATCGCTAACATAAACAGTGGGATTTTTCGAGGCTAAATAAGTTGTAAACAGATCGCCATAATTTTGCCGTGCGGAGTCCATGTATTTTAGGGTATTACTCAGCCACTGAATCATCTGAATCGAAGAGTGCGTTTTTGGCCCTGGAGGTAAAGTTTTGAATGTGTTCATGATATTTGACAATAATTTTGAATTTTGTAGGGGTCACAGATTACTCCGCGCGCGGGTTTTTCCAACCCGCCATTTGTTACGAAGTTTGCTGATCGGCGATTTAAAACCGCACTGAGGGAAAACTTGAGTTGAGTCAGCAAAAAGATTAATTCAATCTTTTCGTTTCTTTTTTCAAGGCCAAATAACTAGCCTGACGTTGTTCTGGCGATAGTGAGGGAAGTTGCTGAGTTGGCAATAAATCTAAGCTAGCAGGGGTAGAAACCGACTCAACGGCTGGGTGGTTCGATCGCCCTCTTGCTACTTCTATCTCTGCCCGATAGGGTTTGTGTTCAAAGGGATAGGTAGGTAAAAGCACTCGACGTATTCCCTGAGGATATAACTGGCTGCTGTCGAAGCGAACCCCGACAACATACAGTTGCCCCATCAGAGCCAATAAACGTTTTACGGGCGATAGTTCGAGCTTGGGCGAAATCCAGGTTAAGGCAGCATTTTCCCAATCGCGACTATTGCTTAGAGATAGGCAAATTCCTCCCTGCGTAATCATAGGTTGGAAATCGCGATTAAATGCACCCGATGACTGTACTAAAGCACTAGCCTGCAAGCTGGAAAGAGCAGCGTTCTGCTTAAAAACCCCTTTGGGAGTTATTAGGGAACAATTCCATTGGTTACGATCGACTTTTGCTTCGGCGGGGGTTTTACCAGGGATTACAATTTTTTCTCCCGATAAACGTGCTAAAGCAGCGATCGCTTCTTCTAAAGTCAATCTTCCCGAAAAACAAGCAGCGACTAAAATTCCTATATCTTCGGCAATCAAACAGGTTGGCTGTAACTTCAAAGACATCAACCAGCTTAAGAAGGCATAGTTCGCCGCAAATATATGTGCCTTGCCAGTTAACTTATTTTGGGCATCCTTACCAGCTAAACTATACTCAAACCAAGCGGTTTGACATTCTTGGTAAGCCTTCTGAAAACAGGGGAACTGAGCTGCCAAAATTTGAGTTGATTCTGGGGTTAGAGGACTAGAACCATCTAAGAAGATAGATAGATTGGGGGGACGCTGAGGATTGGCTCGACCTCGTTCTAAATCAATTTCTGTGTTGTTCTCGATCGCCGTCAGATAATCTAAAAGCTGTTGGCGCTCCTCGACCACAAAAGCTGTTTTGTCGGGAAATTCCCGTTGGGCGTTGTTTAGAGTGAAAGCAACTTGAGCTAGCTCTTGTTCGGGGTGATTTAGCAGATGCGATCGCAGTTGTCCAGCCACCGTTTGTAGCGCCTTCTGGTTGCGAGCCGTTAGTAAGAACAAATGAGATGGCTCGGCATCCCTGACTACCGTGGGTAAAGATGGGGCTTGTTCCAAAACAACGTGACAGTTAGTGCCGCCAAAGCCAAAGCCATTGACCCCAGCCCGCAAGGGTTCATCTCCCTTCTGCCAAGGCATTCCCTCTTCTTTAACTACGTAAAACGGCGTTTGAGCAAAGTTAATCTGAGGATTGGGATTTTTAAAGCCCCGCGTGCCTGGAATCATTCCGTGCTGCATAGATAACACTACCTTAATCAAGCTGATGATACCCGATGCAGAAAGACAGTGACCAATCGAAGATTTAACCGAGCCGATAGCACAAAACTGACTGGCTTCAGTGTAGCTGCGGAAAGCCTGAGTCATTCCCTCTATTTCAATCGGATCTCCCAGGAGAGTTCCCGTACCGTGGGCTTCAATATAAGAAACCGTGTTGGGGTCAACACCTGACTGGGCATAGGCTTGACGAACTGCTTCTGCCTGTCCTTGGGGTTTGGGGGCGGTCATCCCCTGAGAATGACCGTCATTGTTGATAGCAGACCCTTTAATTACCCCATGGATATAATCCCCATCAGCAACTGCCTGCTGTAGCGGTTTCAAGACTAACGCTCCAGCTCCTTCCCCAATCACCATGCCGTTGGCACGCTCGTCAAAAGGATAACAGCTTGCAGTCGGCGAGAGAGCCTGTACGCGGCTCATAAAGGTTAAGGGAGTAGGACTGAGATTCAAATTAACTCCACCCACAATGCTCATAGAACTTTGACCCGAGCGCAGATTCTCACAAGCTAAATGCAGGGCAACCAAAGAGGAAGAACAGGCTGTACTTACGGCCAAACTCGGCCCTGTGAGATCGAGAGAATGGCTAACTCTTGCCGCTAACTCATTCAACTCATTGCCCGCTGCGGTTTCCGAGAGTATTTCACTCGGTTTTAGTACTTCAGAAAGCATACCAAGCAAGGAGGATTGAGCTTCACGATCGAGTTGCTCGAACCAAGTACTAGTATCCAAACGATGACGCAAAGCCCCATAATATTGAGAATTTACAAAGTGTTCGGCATAGTTATTCTGACCGCAACCGACAAAAACGCTGATATCTTTAGGGCGATGTTTGCCTCCATAGCCAGATTGCTGCATGGCTTGCCAGGCTATTTCCAAAAAGAGACGTTGTTGGGGGTCCATGACTCTGGCTTCTCTGGGTGAAATGCCAAAAAACAAGGGGTCAAAGTCAAAGGGATTATCGATAAATCCTCCCTGCTTAGAATAAGTCCCATATGCCGCTTTTCCTGTCTCATCGAAATAATCTTGAGACGACCAACGACTATCGGGAACATCGCCAATGGCAGAGCGTCCTTCTTTTAATAGATGCCAATACTCCCTTAAATTATTTGCGCCTGGAACTTTACAAGCCATGCCGATAATGGCAATGTCTCCAACAGCGGGTGTTTGCGAGATTGCTGGTGTGCGAGGAGATACTACCCGTGGTGCAACGGCTGGTGAAGTTGCCATCTTTTGTTCCAAATAATTAAGCAATTCATTAGGGCTTTGATGCTCGAACAAAAGCGTCACTGATAGCTGAGTATCGAGGATTTGATTGAGCTGTTGCACAAATTCGACTGCATTCAAAGAATCTAAACCCAATTCTTGAAAAGTGCGATCGCCTGCCAACTCCTCTGGAGAAACTGTTATGTGCTGGCATAAAGTCTTTTCTAGTAAAAGCTTTAGATCCCGACGAGTCACTTCTGGCTGAGTATTCTCTACTATAGGCTTGGCTTCTGGTGTAGAAGGGGTGTCGAGCAAGTTGATAATGTGAGTAACGGTGGGACTATTGCCAGACAAAGCTTGAAAAAAAGCATCAGCACCCTCTTGGGGTTTTAAAGGATCGAGTCCTCTAGCTTTTGCCGCCCAAACCAGTGCTTCACCGCTAATTTTAGCCAGACCCTTGGCAATTCCTAAATTGCGCCAGAGGGAAAAATTAACTGCTAGAGAGCGTCCTGGACTTGGTTGTTGAGAACGATAAATAGCATAGCGATTGAGAAAAGCATTTGCCGCTGCATAGTCACCAGAATTGAAACCCCATTCTTTCTTTGATGCACTTGCTGATGAGATGAGGGCAAAGAATTTTAGGGGTTGACTACGAGTAAGCTCATCTAAAATAATAGTTCCGCGAACTTTAGGGGCTAACACTCGAGCCACCTTTTGCCGTTGTTTTTGCGCCAGCTTGACCGTCTGATGGTCGAAAATTCCCGCCGCGTGAATTACCCCATCCAGGCGCTCGAAACGCTGCTCGATCTTCGCCATTAACTCCTGCATACTAACCTTGTCGGTAACATCAGCAGCCTCGTACATTACCGTCGCCCCTAATTTCTCCAACTCTTGGACTGCACGGATGCGATCGCTCAACGGATGTTTTGCTGTTAGGCATTGCACCCATTCTGCTTGAGGTGGTAGTTGACGACCTGTTAACACTAGATTGAGCCGAACATGCACCAGTAAACTTTTAATAAGTTCTAAGGCTACACCACTTGTTCCGCCCGTAATCAGATAGGTATCGTCATTTTCCAGGCGGCGATCGCCAGATTGAGGGGTTAAAGACTGAATCGGCTCTAAACTTCTGGCAAATCGCTGTTGTCCGCGAATAGCAACGATTCCTTCGGCATTGGCTTCAGTTTGTAGCTCGTTTACCCATAGTTGCGTTAATTGTTCTGGAGTTATTTCTGTCGGCATTACATCGACAACTTTGGTTTGGAGACTGGGATTTTCCAAATTTAAAATTTGATTTAAGGTCGCTCCCAAACATTGATGAACACCCTGTAAAGAATCTTCCGCTACTGCATAAGCATTGTAGGTTGTGAGCAGCAAACGTATCCCTCCCTCGGTAAAATGTTTGAGCAATGCCTGTCCCAAAAACAAGACACTGTAGGCACTTTCAGCTAAAACACTGTCGGAAATATTGGCAGGATCTACATCGATGTGTCGCGAGTTCCAATGATGAATGATTCCTGCAAGAGAATGACCATCAGCTTTAATCGTACTAATCAATCGCTCGTAATCTTGAGCCGAATCTGGGTTGAGGGTAAACTGATTTTCTTGTTGTTGGAAGGTTTCTCCAGGCATTACCCATAAAAACTGTCTGGATTGACCCGCAAAAGCCCGTTCTAAACTTGACTCTAGAGTTTGGCGAGCGCCAAAAATCAGAATTTTACCAGTCGGCAATCGATCGCGATTGGGTAACTCACAATACCATTGCCATTTGTAAAATAATTGCAGATCGTCTTGATTAGTAGTAGTAGTAGTAGTAGTAGTCTCAGATGTTTTGGGGCTAGGAGCGGGATTAGGAGTAACCTTGAGCTGAAAACGCTGACGCTTAAAAGGATAGTTGGGTAAACGAACGGGGCGACGCTGCTCTGGCTCTAATGCTAACCAATCAATCTCCGTTCCCTCAACATACAATCTACTCAAACTCTCTAGTATCGTTGACGAATCATGTTCTCCTCGCTTTAGTGATGGCAGCCACAGTCCGTTTTCTGCGGTCAAACACTTTTGTCCCATGCGCAAAAGCGTCGAACTCGGTCCTGTCTCGATAAAAGTGCGATAGCCCTGTTGGTAAAGAGTATCCATTCCCGTCGAAAATCTAACAGCACCGCGAAGATGGCGACACCAATAAGCCGCATTCGGTACTTCTCCCGTGGCAAATAGCCGACCAGTTAGATTAGAAATCATCGGCAAACGCGGACAGCCATACGTCACCCCCTCAGCCACATCTGCAAAAGATGCCAAAATAGGCTGCATCAAAGATGAATGGAAGGCATGAGAAACCTGTAGGGGTCTGGCTGCAATCCCTTGAGACTTAAGAATTGACAGAGTTTTTCCTACAGATTCTGTTAAACCAGAAATGACGACATTTTCCGAACCATTAACTGTAGCAATATCGACTTCAACTTTTTGAGCGGCTATTGTTTGAGCGATCGCTTCTTCACTAGCAAACACAGCAGCCATCATGCCATTTTGGGGCAGACTTTGAATTAGACTCGCTCTTTGGGCAATTAATTTGAGTCCGTCCTCTAGACTAAAAACACCAGCGACGGCGGCAGCAACGTATTCCCCTACGCTGTGACCCATAACGGCATCTGGTACAATTCCCCAGCTCTGCCATAACTGAGCCAATGCATACTCTAAAGCAAATAGAGCTGGTTGAGTATAGGCGGTTTGATGCAGCTCGGCAGACTCTGGATTATCTGGATAGAGAACCGATAATAGCGAAAGGTCTAATAAAGGTCGCAGAATTTCATCGCATCGATCGAGAATACTGCGAAAAGTAGGCTGTGTATCATAAAGCACTCGTCCCATGTTGGGGTACTGAGAGCCTTGACCTGTAAATAAAAAGACAGTTCCGCCAGGCTTTCCCTGCGGGGAAATTTGTCCGTCAATTACACCTTTAGTTGTTTGAGAACTGAGAAAACTTTGTAACTTTTCTTGGGCTTCGGGTAGAGATTGAGCCGCAATTGCCAAACGATGATTGAAATGCGATCGCTTGGTGTTAGCAGTAAAACAAACGTCAGCTAGAGATAAGCTAGAATCACTGAAAAATGTCTGATAACTTTGGGCAAGGTCTTGCAGGGCAGTAGTACTTTTTGCCGACAGGGTAAGCAGATGACTAGAACCCTTGAGAGAAGTTTCTACCGCAGAATGGATCGGTTGGACAGAATTAGACATTAGTCGTATTTTCCTCGACGATTAAGTGAACATTAGTACCGCTCATACCAAAAGAACTAATTCCAGCTAGTCGGCTTTCTCCTTCCCTCTGCCAAGGAGTCAGTTGGGTCGGAATCGAAATTGGCAGTTTCTGCCAGGGAATATAAGTATTAGGAGTTTGCAGGTGAAGATGGGGTGGAATCTGCTTGTTTTGCAAAGAAAGTACCACTTTAATCAGGCTGGCGATGCCTGCTGCTGCTTCCAAATGACCGATATTAGTTTTTACCGAACCAAGAGCTAGGCTATTATCTCTTTGACCCAGTACATTTGCCAGAGCCATAACCTCAATCGGATCGCCAAGAGAAGTTCCCGTTCCGTGGGCTTCCACATACTGAATTTGCTGTGGGCTTACTTCTGCATTTTCTAAAGCTTGTCGGATGACTGCTTCTTGGGCTAAACCATTAGGCGCTGTCAGTCCATTGGTCAATCCATCATGGTTCATAGCCGAGCCGCGAATGGTAGCGAGGATAATATCTCTGTCGGCAACAGCCTCTGACAAACGCTTGAGAACAACAATTCCCCCTCCTTCGCCACGAACATAGCCGTCTGCTTGAGCATCAAAGGTTTTACAACAGCGATCGCTACTCAAAGCTCGCATTTTACACAGACTAATCGTTGTCTCCGGAGTCAGCATGAGATTGATTCCCCCCGCCAAAGCCAGATTACATTCACGAGAACGCAAACTTTGACAAGCCATATGAACCGAAAGCAAGGAAGAAGAACAGGCAGTATCTAGCTGAATGGCTGGACCATGAAAATTGTAGAAGTAAGCCAAACGTCCTGCCGTCATGGAGCGTAACGTACCCAAGCTACGATAGGGATTGAGTTGAAAACGTTCTTGAGGATTGATTAGTTGGTGAGCATAATCATTACTAGTCGAACCAACAAAAACTCCAGTTTTACTGCCGTTAATCGAGCTAAACGGCTGTCCTGCATTTTCTAAAGCCGACCAGGAAATTTCTAACAGCAGACGCTGTTGAGGATCGAGTTCGGCTGCTTCACGCTGAGAAATCCCGAAGAAATTGGCATCAAAACAGTCTACGTCCTCCAGAAAGCTGCCATAGCGGGTATACATCTGACCTGGAGCATCAGGATCGGGGTCGTAATACTTATCGATATCCCAGCGTTCGGCTGGCACTTGTGACACCGCGTTAACGCCATCGCGTAACAATTGCCAATAGGCTTCTGGACTATTCGCACCTTGAGGAAAGCGACAACCCATGCCAATAATGGCGATCGGTTCTGTTTGTCGAAATTTTAAAACATCTCGTTCGAGGCGTGTTTTTCTCAGTTCGAGAAAAGCATTTTGCAACAGGGTCTTATAGTTGAGGCTATCGTTGGCAACTTTAGCCTGGGGAAAGTTGGTTTGTGCTTGATTGTGAAGACTCATGATTAATTATTTTTGGTGTTGAACCATGGTGATTTCTTGAGCCAGCAACTGAGCTATCTCTAACTCAGAAAGTTCGCTCAGAGTTTTACTGATTTCTACTAAGTCCTCAGATTGAGGAGAGGACTGCAAAGCTTGGTGCTGAGTGGGTTCGGTTGAAGATATTTCCTTCGAGCCGATATCAGAACTAGTTAAAGTCGATAGATGATTGGCGAGGGCTTCTATAGTCGGAAAATTCCAGAGTAGAGTTACGTCTAACGTGTATCCCAACCAAGCCCCCAAACTATCTGCCAATTCCACCGCAATCAGCGAGTCCAGTCCATATGCGGCTAAAGTGCCTTGAGGATCGATCGACCAGAACTCTAATTTGAGTTTTTGACTCAACCAATAGACGATCCACTGTTGAATCTCTCTCGCACTTACTTGTTTGCTAGTCGAGGGGCTTTGATTCGCTGGGGGTGCGGTATTCTTAGTCCAAGAGCCGACAACCTTGAGGTTATCTTCTAAAAAGCCTTGTTTGCAGGCATGACGTTGAATTTTGCCGCTAGAAGTTTTAAAAATGCTGGCTGTTTTGAGCAAAATGACCGCCGAGACCAAAAGCCCATGTTCTTCAGAGACGGCTTGACGAATAGCGGCGATAACTTCGTCTACATTGAGTTGGCGTAGATAGGTGCGCTCGATCTCTTGGACGACAACCAATTCTTCGGCTTCTGCAATTTCCACCGCAAAAGCAGCACCACAGTTATTTCGCAGTGCGGGATGGCTTTTCTCTACCGTTTGCTCGATATCTTGGGGATAGTGATTGCGACCGCGAATAATGATTGTATCCTTGATACGCCCCGTGATAAACAGTTCCCCTTCTTGAATAAATCCTAAATCTCCCGTACGCAGAAAAGGGCCTTCACCCGTATCGGCAAGACGGGCTTGAAAAGTCTCAACAGTCCTCTCTGGTTGATTCCAATACCCCTGAGCCACACTTGCGCTCTTCACCCAAATTTCTCCCACTCGCTCGGGACTACATGAATTCAGCGACTTGGGGTCGGCAATGACAACTTTTGTTCCCAGCCATGAGTGACCGCAACCAACTAAGTGCCTGTCTTGCGGTGTGTTCTCAGATGCTTCTAAGATCTGATTTTTTTCCAGGGCATCGGCATCGGGTTGACAGTAAATCGGCTCATCTTTAATAAATCCTCCCGAAACCATCAAAGTAGCTTCAGCCATGCCGTAACAGGGATAAAAGAACCTATTTTCAAAACCACAGTCGGCAAACAGGTCGGCAAACCGTTCTAAGGTTTTTCTTCGGATTGGCTCGGCACCACTATAGGCGCTAGACCAGCTACTCAAATCGAGGCTTTCCCTTTGTTCTGGCGTGGTTCGATTAATACAAAGCTCGTAGCCGAAATTAGGACCGCCACAGTGAGTAGCCTTGTAGCGTGAGATTGCCTGCAACCAGCGAATTGGCTGCTGTAAAAAGGCAACAGGCGGCATTAAAATACCCAAAAAACCCGTATATAAAGGCTGAATAATCCCATCAATGAGTCCCATATCATGAAAGCTGGGCAGCCACGATAGAGACACGCTATCTGATGTTAGTTCAAATGCCTGCTTAATATACTGGGAATTATGTAGTAGATTGCCATGACTGACCATTACCCCTTTTGGTGTTCCCGTCGAACCTGAAGTGTACTGAAGAAAAGCTAGTGTCTCTCGGCTTACGTCTTCTTTTTGCCATTCTGTAGGTTCGCCGACCATAGTATCGGTAGCCAGACATTGTAGCTGCGCTAATTCTGGTTCTTTAGCTAACTGCTTTTCAATATCGGCTAGCAAAGATGCAGTTGTAAAAACTACTTTTGCCTCAGCATCGCCAATAATCGCTTGTAGTCTCGACAGATTCTGATTCCGTCTGGGTGGATAAGCAGGAACAGCAATGACGGAGGCATATAGGCAGCCAAAAAAGGCACAAATAAAGTCCAAACCAGATGGATAGAGTAATAATACCCGTTCCCCTTTTAAGTTTAATGCTTGCATTTGGGCAGCGATCGCTCTGGCTTTTTGGTCTAATTGTTGATAAGTTAGACGCTCTGACTCAATTTCTCCGTCTTGCAAAAAGACATAAGCAGTCTCAGAAGGCTGATGTCTACCACGATATTGCAGAAGTTCAACTAAGTTATTGATTTGCACATATTCTTGAACCTTAGTGATTTCGTTTTTTAACTGTATCCAAGTCGCTTGCAAAGTCTTTTCAGTGTTTACAGTACGAGGCTGAGAAGAGTTGTAATTATTGTCCATGTTATTTTTTATGAGTTTCAAAATGGTGTAATCATAGTCATTCCAATTAATTTCCTTATGGTAGTTTTGTATTAATAATAAGGTTTAATATTACTCGCTACTCGCTACTGGCTACTTGTTACTTTTTTCACAGATCGCCTGGTTGCTATTTGAAATGACCATAATTCATAATTCTTAACTGATGAATTTTAAGGTGATTTCTGACAAAGAATATACCCTTATTAACGTGAGTTCGACGAATTGTGTAAAACAGAAAAAACTATTGGGGAAAAGGTAAAGGGGGAAGAGTTAAAGGAACGAGAAAATAGCCTTTTCCCTTTCTCCTTTGACCAACCTCAAACTTATTCTTGATAATGTTCATCGAACTCACGTTTATTAGGGAAACCGATTATTAACACAGCTAAGAATTCAAGTAATTTTTGGGTATATTCTTTCCTGTAAATCACCTAATGTCAGTGCTGCGGCCAACACTATTAGCGGTAAAGTATTTGAAGACTTCGGTTCGGGCACAACAGGCAACGATACTCCAGAGGCAGGTGAAAATGGTCTTGGTGATATTACCCTAACTCTCTACAAAGATGATGGCGATGGTGTGTTTGATGCCACCAGCGATACCCTAGAAACTACAACTACATCTAACAGTACCGATGGTACTTACAGCCTAGACGTTAGCAGTGATGGAACTTATTTTGTGGTGCTCGATCATCTCGATAGCGATGCACCGAGTATCACTACGGCTCTACCCGATCGCACAGTAAGATCTGTGACAATTTCTGGCACTGATGCCATCAACGAAGATTTTCCTTACGATCTTGTCGGAACAAGTTTTGCAACCTGTCCCGTAGATGCTTATCTATTTCAGAACGATCCCAGCGATGCTTACAGCCTGAACTTGGTAACAGGCAATCAAAATCTAGAAGCTAATGATATTGGCAATAGAGAAATAAATGCTATTGGTTTCAACCTAGCGGACAGTTTCATTTACGGTTCTAACAATACGGATGAAGACGGTACAATTTCAAGAGTTGATAGCAGCTTTAATGTAACTACTCTAGGACCTATTGTTGGTTTACCATCAGGCACATCTTTTCCCTCAGGTGATGTTAGTCTCGACGAAAAACTATACCTTAAATCTGGAACAAATATTTACATTATTGATGTCGATCCTGCCTCAGCAACCTATCTACAACTTGAATCCCTCATACCAGATATCAACATCACGTTGTCAGATTTTGCTTTCAACCCGATTGACGGGCAGATTTACACTGTAGACAGCGACAACAATAATCTTTACCGGATTAACCTTAATCCGGTAAGCGTCGAAGATTTGGGCAACATAGGGACTAATTCTAATAGGCCTTTTGGAGCCCAATTTTATGATGCTTCTGGTTTTCTTTATATTTCTCGTAATCAGGATGGAACGATCTTTCGTATCGATACTCGTAATTCAGCAAGCATAGATCCAACCGCTACATTTTTTGCTAATGGCCCTATTGCCAGAAGAAATGATGGTGCTCGCTGTCCAAACGCTCCCATTTCTATTGACTTTGGAGATGCACCAGAAAGTTATAGCACCAGCTTGAGTAATGATGGTGCAAGACATGACATATCATCAGGTACAAGTCTTTATTTAGGTAACACATCGCCCGATTCCGAAACTGACGGCCAAGCCTCGAATGCTGCTGATGGCGATGGTAGCGACGAAGATAACTTGACCTTTCCCACCTTAACTTCTGGAAGTACCAGCTATACTATCCCCGCAGCTAACATCACAGCGACTAATACGACAGGTCAATCTGCCACTCTTCATGCTTGGATTGATTTTGATAATAGTGGCACTTTTGAAGATACAGAACACACTAGTGTAGTAGTTGATGATGCTACGAATGGTGGCAATCCTACAGGGGATTTAACTTGGAATGGAATTAATGTCGGTGCTGCAGGAGATACTTATGCTCGTTTTCGCTTAACTACTGATAGTTCGATTAATGATACCACTCCTGGGGGTGTTGCTAGTGACGGTGAGGTGGAAGACCATCAAATTGCGATCGCCGATCCATCTCTATCGCCCTTAGCAGGTCAACTGATTATTAACGAGGTGCTATTTCGCCAGACAAATACTGGGGCTCCTGGCAATGATGAATTTATTGAACTGCATAATCCTACTAACTCACCTGTGGATATCAGTGATTGGCAACTAATTGATGGCAACCTGGTAGTTAACGATACTGATGGTATTGGCAGTATTAATGGTAATAGTAGTCCGTTTGTATTTCCTGCGGGAACTATAGTTAATCCTGGGGATTATGTAGTGGTTTGGATTGGCGATGAAACAGCTGATAAACAAGCAGATGATGCCGCATTTCAATTTTATTTGGGTCAAGCACCAAAGTTAAGAGATCGTGGAGATGATGTTTGGCTTTACGATCCGCAAACCCGCATTGTTGACTATATTGCCTATGGTTCAAATAATACCACTAGTCAGGCGATCAATACACCTCCTGATATTTCTTTGAATCTTTGGAATGATACTTATCAAGACAGTTTAAGAAGTGTTACTAACGGACAATCAATTAGTCTTACTCCTAATGGTCAGGATGGCAATGCTAGTGGCTGTTGGGAGAGGACTACTAGTAATGATGCAAATGCAACAGGGCGGTGTACGGGGTTTTTACCGACTAGGGATACTGATGAAGTTACTAACCGTACTACCAGTGTAGGAGTAAGCAATAATGCTAGTGCTGAGTTAATTTTAGTCAAACGGATCACCGCCATTAATCCTGGTCAAAGTGATGAAGTTCGGTTTAATACTTTTGTTGATGATCCTGATACTGATAGCGATAATGAGGCTAACTGGCCGAGTGATGCCAATACTTATTTACCAGGAGAGATTGATGTTACGGATGTTAAACCAGGAGATGAAGTAGAGTACACTATCTATTTCCTGTCCAATGGTACTAAAGATGCTAGTAATGTTCGTATCTGTGACGTAATACCCGATAATATGACTTTTAGTAAGGATGCTTTTGGGACGGAATTGGGTATTGCTTTGGGTTTAAATAATGCAAGTCTACCTACTGCTTCTAATTTCCAATTTTTGTCTAATTTGCTAGGAGATGATCAAGGAGAATTTTATGGGCCAGGAACTATCCCTCCATCATTCTGTCAGAAAACTGATCCCAATGATCCTGATAATTTAATTCCAGTTACTAGTAGTAATGATAATGTTTCAGGGGCAGTGTTGATTAAATTGGATGACCCTATGCCACCAGCAACAGATGCAGGTACTCCAGCTAATTCTTATGGCTTGATTCGTTTTAGCACCAAGGTCAGGTAAAATATTCGGCGTTGTTGATTTGTGTAATGATATACAGAATAATACTGTTCATAGCTCTAAGATTTAGGCTTTTACAGCCGTTTTCAGTTGAATAGACTACGTATTTAATTAGCTAGTTCGTAGCTATCAGCTATTAGCTGCAGGCTGCAAAGCAGCCAAGTCGCGTCTAGCGACGCTTCATCGCTCCGCGATGTGCGCTATTAGCTTTTTTTGAGTCTACTCATTGGAAAAGCGCAGTAAGAAGTTTCTGTTTGTCGAATTACATATTCAGCAACGCCAAGAATGGAGGAGTTTGAGTTATGGACGAAGATGATTAAGAAACTCAGGATCGTGAGCGGGACTATAAATATCTACTTGAGTCTCAGGTGTCACTATAATTGTAGGAGTTGTCAAACCAGTATTGTTAACATCACCACCGCCAACAACATATTCTCCTTGATTAGATTGTCTAACTTGTCCTGCGCTAATTCCTAATTGGGTAGTATTTCCTACCACTGTATTGTTAAAACAATTATCGTCACTTTCGGTAGTAATATTGTTTTCCTGCTGTGCTGGAGTGCGAGAACCACGAATTGCTACTTGAGTAGTTGCATCAACAATAGTACAGGCATTAACTGAAAGCGTAGCAGAGGGAAGTAAAGGTAATAGAGTCGTCAAAGATAACAAAGCCAAAGGTGCAGTAATTTTCATTTTGATCTCCTAAATTATGGAATTAGTTTTATTGAAGGATGAGTCAAGTAAAAATAATTTGAAAGTTAGCTATATATCAGTCGTTAATAGTGTTCTCTTACATTAGCTAATTACGAAATCGCAACTGCATTTAAGTAATTTAGAACTATAGTGTTATAGTGTCATCCTTGAGAATTGGATACGTCCCTCGCAAATTTTTTATGCATCCTAAGTTACGAAAAGCTTTATTTCTTCGCTTACCCAAATTCTCAGGTAATGCCACTAATCCAGTTTCTAGATCTAGAATATGATTACCTGAGACTTTAATTACGCTATGGATGCTTTAACCCTTGATTTCCAATCAATTGAATTAACAGACGAGCAGTTCTATCAACTCTGCAATAATAATCGTGAATTGCGTTTTGAAAGAAATGCCAATGGAGATTTATTGATTATGCCCCCTACAGGTGGACAGACAGGAAATATAAATGCTGGAATTAATGCCCAGTTGTGGAATTGGAATAATCAGCATAAGTTGGGTAAAGTTTTTGATTCTTCTACTGGATTTAAATTGCCTAATGGTGCAAACAGATCCCCTGATGCTTCTTGGATACCATTAGCTAGATGGGATGCCCTTACTGATGAGCAAAAACAAAAGTTTCTTCCTTTATGCCCTGATTTTGCCATTGAACTACTTTCACCTAGTGATAAGTTAGCTAAAACTCAGTCAAAGATGCAGGAATATCTGGATAATGGCATGAAATTGGGCTGGTTAATCAATCCTCAAACTCAACAGGTAGAAATTTATCGTCAGGGAAAAAAGGTTGAAGTGTTAGATTGTCCTGATAGTTTATCAGGAAAAAGTATTTTGCCTGGGTTGACACTCGATATTCAAGCTATTTGGTAATTTTAAGATAGTGCAATTAAAAAATTTAGCTTCCGTTGAGCGCATTACAATATAAATACAGTTAACTCATAGCATTCTTGCTGTTAACATTCATGACTGCCACAACCCCCAAAAGTCTATACTCCTTTGAAGAATATATTAAATATGAAGACAATCCAGATAATCGTTACGAATTGGTAGAGGGCAAACTTGAATTAATCAACCCCCCAACTTTTCGCCATATTTTAATTTGCGATTTTATTCGAGATGCTCTTAAAGCAGAAATAAATCGACTTAAACTTCCCTGGTTGGCAATTAGAGAAGGAGGAATTAGGATAGGCTGGCGTAAATCCCGTATTGCTGACGTGTATGTGGTTACGAGAGAACAAGTAATGGGTTCATTAGATGAATCTGGAGTATTAGAAACTTCTCCTATACTGGTAATAGAAGTGGTTAGTCCCGATTCAATTAAAAGAGATTATCGCTACAAAAGATCCGAGTATGCAGCTTTAGGTATTAATGAATACTGGATTGTCGATCCGATAGAACAGCAGGTTACGATCTTGGTGTTGGATGAAGGGTTGTATGAAGAAACTGTCTTTACCTCAGAACAAGAGTTAGTTTCTCTTAGTTTTAAGGAAATTAAATTAACTCCTCAACAGATTTTTACAGCCGAAAACATTTAAGGCGATAAGATTACGGTATCAATTTTACTGTAGGGGCGAAGGGCTGTTCGCCCTAATATATTTACCATTTTGAAGGATTATTAGGATGCAATTGATCCATATTCCAAGACACGGGATTATTAACAATGTATTGACGTATTTTATCCATCGCATCTTGGTTACGAATAATATGTTCATAATAATTACGTTGCCATAATGTTGTTCCAGGCACGTCACGCAAGATATTGATTTTTTTGGTGGTAATTGATTTAAAACCCGCCATCAACGATGATAACGATTTTGGTTTCATCCGTACGGACGCATCACCATGTACGGGCGCATCACCATGTACGGGCGAACGGCCGTTCGCCCCTACGGGGTTATTCTCGGTAATCATTACAATCCCATGAAAATGATTCGGCATCACAACCCACGCATCTAATTTAATTTCCTTTCTGATAACAGATGATTTTTGCCATTGATCGGCAACAATTGCACCATATTGATTTAAAACCATCTGTCCATCAACAATCTCGCCAAATAAACATTGCCGTTGATACGCACAAATTGTCACAAAATACGCCCCTGGTTGGCTATAATCGTATCCTGGTAATCGGATTGATCGCCTGTGGTGTATGTTGGGGTCATATTTCATATCGTTTGGTGTTGCAAATTAATCGTAGGGGCGAACGGCCGTTCGCCCCTACAGGGTTTGGCTGCGTCCAGATAGGGTTTATCGATAATAATCATGATGGCGTGAAAATGATTCGGCATTACAATCCATTCATCACAACATTCATAACGTTAAGCTCTATCTGGTCGCTTAATTTTTATTTTTCCTTCTTCTGTAATTGAAACATCTACGCCTAATGCCTCTAACTCATCTATGGCGTGTTGTTGTGTTTTAAGATCTTGTGCTTGATTCAATACATTTACCCAAGCTCCAATCTGTGCATCTGTGCTGTCTGGATTACTAGCTAAAAACTTGACGGTAGTAAGATAACGATTAGCCATTTCATTACCTAAATCATCATCTCTCATACTTGCCCATTCAGCAGCCATTTTATAAGAATTTTTAGCAGCCTCTAAATCTCCGAGAAACAAGATTTCATCTGTAGCTTTATATGTCCAAAGAAAAAAAGGATATCCAGGTAAATCTGGTGAAGCGGATTCTAATACCTTGTCAATTAACTCTACTGTTTTTTTTGGTTGACCAGCAAAAAGAGAATTAGCAGACGAAAGAGATAAAAAAGCTTGAGTAAAGCGAGGATCTTTATCTACTACAACCTCAAAATAATCTGTGACTAGAGAATAACCTGTAACTTCTCTAGCTTCACCATCACCAAAGTATTGAATAAATCGAAGATAGTTCCAATCAGCTAAAAGGTTATCAAAATCAAAAGATGGTAAGTTTTTTTGTAGATTTACTGCTGTTTGGAGATGTTCCTCCTGTTCCAAATAGCTATTTTTTTCTTTAGTCTGAAATTTTAGTTTTAGCTGCTTTTGTTGTAGCTTGACTAAGCTGGTAGAACAAAGAATTAACCCGCAAAAAATAATTAATATTTTACCGTATTTATGATTGATAATTGGCATTGCTTTCAAGTTGAATCAACTAATATTATGTATTTAATATTATGTAATTTAGAAAATTTCTACTCCATTATTCGTACACGAATCTCCAGCAGTATTTGGGGCTTCGACAACAGCACCTACTCCTTCGGCTTGACATAATGCAAACTGATAACTGCCAGAATTAAAGTAGAGCCCAATAGCATAATCTCTGGTTCGATTTTGAGTGGAGTCAACTGAAACTGCCTTTTGTTTTAATAAAGAACTATTAGCTATATCTGGATCGGGATAATCATAATATTTTTCAGTAAAAGTAGCATTAGTTGCGAGTTTATCTATGGTGTCAGCAAAAACTTTGTTTTCAAAATGATATCCTTGTTGAGCGCGACTGATGGTACCTAAATTGCTTTTAGCTTCAGTCTCTCTAGATTTACCTATTTGACCAAGTAAATTTGGCAAAGAAACGGCAGCTAATATGCCAGTAATTATGACTACTACCAATAATTCTATTAATGTAAATCCTCGATTCTTATTATTTCGATTTAGTAATTTATGTACATATACAGTATTCACATTCTTAACTTATATTTTTATTTATTTACAATCAATTCATTAATTATTCAAAATTATCATTGAAAATGAAAAACAGGCAGCAAGTGCCTGTTTTTAACACAATATAGAACCGAATTTTGATTATGGAGTGGGAGCTGTTGATGCTGTTTCTAGTTCTGTAGCAGCTGCATCACAACCTGCATCACCACCGGCAGCTGTGGCTGTTGCCGTTCCACCTACATCATTAGATTGGCATAAGGACGTGTCATATGTTCCGTTGAGATGGGAAATACCTCCACCGTATTGTCGAATACCGTCATTATTAGCGTCTATAGCATTGGCTGCAACCAATGCATTATTAGCATCAGTTAGAGTAAGGGCGTAACCATAGTATCTAGGATTAACTACTACACCTAATGCGTTATTTGCGGCTGTTATATCAGTTGCAGCAGGAGCAAATGTTCTTCTTTCAAAGTGGAAAGCTTGCTGCGCTCTGTTGACACTGCCCACAGTAGTTTTTCCTTCAGACTCACGAGCTTTACCAACCTGAGATAAAAGGTTAGGTAATGCAACAGCAGCTAGTACACCGATAATGATTACAACTACCAATAGTTCAATTAATGTAAAACCTTTGTTATCTTTTTTGTTATTTAGGTTTTGTAGTAATTTAGCAGTAAATACGTTATTCATGTCTATATCCTTCAATTAATAAGTGTTTGTGTTTTGTGTTTGTTTAGGTGTTTTGTTTTCCTATTTAGAAATTACCCAACAGATCGACAAAACATATCACCCCGAAAAACTTTTTTTTAGATATTTTTGCTAATAATTAATAGTTTTAGTGCAGCGATCTCAATCACATTTTTGATGTTGATTTGGAGATGATTTGCCTCCCTAGCCCCCAAGTGTGGGGGGAATAGGTTGACGGTGTTAGTTGTTGGTGTATGGTTCGGTGCGATCGCCGTAGTCTACTTTGATAATTTTCGGAAAGACAGTTAAACCAAAAGTCCCCCAAGCCTGGGGGATGCAAGCAGGGCTGTTTCATTCTGGATTAAGAATATGAAAATTAAAGCTTGGAAGATGAGAAACTAGATATTTGCGCTTCTAGGTCAAAAAATCATGGATAAAAGCTTAATCGACTATCTCAAACAAATACCCGATCACCGAGATCCTCATGGTCTTCGTCATCCTCTGTGGTTGGTGCTTCTGATTATAATTATGGGGATGATGAGTGGTTATTGGGGTTATCGGCAATTAGGGAGATTTGTCGAACGCCACGCCACGAGAATTGATTTCAAGACTTCAAATTCCCAAAGCAAGAGTTCCTTCTTATTCAGTTATCAGAAGAGTGATGGTCAAATTAGACTACGAAGAGCTACAACGAGTCTTTAATCAAGGTCGTCAAGAATATAGTTTAATTCCAGAATCCGAATGGATCTCTGTTGATGGGAAGAGCCTCAAAAATACTGTGACCAATTACGACAATGCAAAACAAAACTTGATCAACTGTGTGTCGGCTTTTTCTCATCAAAGGAAATTAGTCTTAGGCGTAAAAATGATGGAAAATAAGCATGAAAGTGAAATTAACGTGGTTCGAGAATTAATTGAGTTATTAGATTTGACTGGTGTTGTCTTCACCTTCGATGCTCTTCATTGTCAAAAAAAACCTTGTCAGCGATCGCTAATTCAGGTAATGACTATTTAGTTAAAGTTAAAACCAATCAACCGAAATTATATCAACAAATAGAAACTGAATCGAATCAGCAAACAGCAAAACAAATTGTGGAACATCAGGAAAAAACTAGAGACCGTAATAGTTATCGAAAAGTTGAAGTGTTTGAACCTCCCAAAAATCTTGACCCGCTATGGATTGGTGTCGGCTCTGTGATTAAAGTCGAACGCAGTGGCACTCGCGCTCAGGAATCTTATCAACGCATCGGTTATTATCTTTGTTCTTTATCACCCCAATCACGCCGTTTAGCAGATGGGATTCGAGAACATTGGCTTATTGAAAATTCTCTTCACGCTTGTTAAAGATGTCATCTATGAAGAAGATATTAGTCCACAAAAAGCTGGGTTGGCACCGAGGAATCTCTCTCTGCTCAAAACCTGGGTTTTAACCCTTTTAAGAATACATGGCTTTGAGTCGATTAAATCAGCAAGAGCGTGAAATGAGCCATAATTTGGGTTATATCCTTAGCTTTTGTACTTAATGTTCATTAGCTTTGATTATCTCTCCTTATCTTGATAATGAAACAGCCCTAGGGGATGCAAGGGGGCTGATGGCAGTAGCGCGATCGGCTTTTGCCCCCCTGGCCTCCAATTCTGGGGGGGGAATAGATTAAGTGGTGTTTGTTGTTAGTGGATGGAAAGGGGGATCTGTTTGGTCTCGATGGGTATTCTGCCCCCCTAACCCCCCAAGTGTGGGGGGAATTAGTTGATGGTGTCTATTGTTAATGGATCTAAATCAGTGCGATCGCCGTAGTCTACTTTGATAATTTTCGGCTAGACAGTTAAACCAAAAGTCCCCCAAGCCTGGGGGATGCAAGGGGGCTGAACACACTTGCGGGTAGACAGTTAAATCCAAAAGGCGATCGCTGACTTGTTTTAAAGGCTATATTAATATCAAAAGATTAATAATGAATCACAAGTCCAGAATTCGAGGAACAACTCCAAAGATAGAACAAGCTGCACGGAGATTAAGGAAAAATATGACTCCAGCAGAAAAGCAATTGTGGGAAGCTTTACGAAACAAGCAACTTGATGGGTTAAAGTTTCGTCGTCAACATCCTGTAGGAAATTTTATTTTAGATTTTTATTGTCCTGCTTGTAAGTTGGTTATAGAAGTCGATGGCAAAATACACGATCGCCCTTCGCAAATTAATCGCGATAATGCTAGGACTGCTAAGTTAATGGAATATGGTTATACAGTGCTGAGATTTCGTAACGAACAAGTAATGAAGGATTTACCACAGGTTTTAGCAGAAATTAAAAGAGTTGCTCTTTTGTCTTGGTAGGTATCTTTCCCCCCTAGCCCCCAATTCTGGGGGAAATATGTTGTGAGTAGATGGAAAGGGCGATCGCCTTTACTATTAATTAATCAAACAAAACGATTGCAAATTACGATTTGGTACGAAAACGAACTTGAGTCTCTGTAACCACAACAAAGCGATCTGGTATTCGTTCGCGATACACTGAAAGCAAAC
This sequence comes from Pleurocapsa sp. MO_192.B19, assembly GCA_030064975.1. GTDB lineage: Bacteria > Cyanobacteriota > Cyanobacteriia > Cyanobacteriales > Xenococcaceae > Waterburya. Next base: position 664 of record JASJDX010000021.1, on the reverse strand, counting down.
GTTGTAGAACATCAATTTTGTTGGCAGAGCGTTCATCCTGCAAACGTAACAAGATTATTCCTCGATGGGGCGTTTGCTCGCGATAAACCTTTTCCCCAAAATCTTTATCATTAGTAATTAAAATCCAGTTTTCATTAAAAGCTTTTTTGATAACTGTATTATCGGTAATGCCTCTAGCTTCTTCATAAACTGAAAATACTTCGTATCCTTGTTCTCTAAGCCAACCCGCTACTCTCGTACCAGTACATTCATCCACTAAAAAACGCATTATGGTTTGTCTTATACAGTTAATGGCATGAAGGTTGTACTTTCAAGAGATTGAGCAGCAAATAATAAACAAGCTCTAATATCTGCTTCTACCAAACCATCATATTCTTCTAAAATTTCGGCGATTGATGCCCCTTGGGCTAAAAGATGGAGAATATACTCTACTGTCAAGCGTGTATCTTTAATTACAGGTTTGCCTAGCATTACTTCTGAATTGGTAGTAATTCGGCTTAGTAGTTGTTGATTGCTCATAATTTAGCTATACCCATGACAGTTATGACTATTTTACGCTCTTTGGCGATGCGATCGCGCTTATTGTCCTGCCTGTAATACGAAATCCGATTACCAAAAAGTACCAAAAAATCGCTCGTAGAGACGTAATATATTACGTCTCTAC
>JASJDX010000451.1 GCA_030064975.1 Pleurocapsa sp. MO_192.B19 | reverse complement strand
AATCTTTAATAAATTTTCAGAAGAAACATAGGTAAATAAAAGCAGTTGAATCTGAAGTATCTATCGAGGAAGGGATATTTACCTATATATTTTTCGATGAAGAATAATTCACCAGCGCTGAGCAATGGTTTCCAGGCTTCTCTCAGAAAAGATGATTCTCTGATTCTAGAATGTCTTTTGAAGCAAGTAAGGTTTACTCCCCAGAAAGAAGCACTTGTGAAAGATTTAAGCTGCTCTTTTAGAATGTTCGAGGGTCAAATCGGCGATTTCCTGAGTGATTTCCTTTCTTCTTCAGAAAATCATAGTCAACAGGAACAAAACTCTCAGTATTTATACTTAATTTGCCAAGGAAGACTACGATTGCTGAGCTTTGACGCAGATAAACAGAGAGAAGTCTCAGTTCAATTGCTTACAGAGGGAGAAACTTTTGGCAGTGATTCTCTTTTTTGTGAAGTTTTCTTACCTTATAGAGCGATCGCTGCGAGTACGGTTCAGGTTGCGAGAATTTCCCTAGAAAAACTCCAGCCTTTTTTAGCAATAGAGCCTGAACTGCAAAAAAAATGGCTAGCTGTTGCTCAACATCGCCAACGCTTAATCTTTTTGAAAACTGCGACTGTATTGCGCTCTCTCCCGAGTCATCGACTACAACAAATCTGTCCCTATCTGTCGGAAAAAATTATTGCTAAGGGGGAGTCACTCACTCAAGCCGCTCCCCCAGAGGCAGGTCGATTCTGGCTGCGTAGCGGTAAGATTCAGAATCAACCGTCTCAGGTTGGTTTTGCTTGGGGTTATCCCGAGCTTACTCCAGTAGATTGGGTGGCCGAGACAGATTTGTTAGTCTATCAGCTACCTAAACAAAATTGGGATGCTGTAATAGCGATCGCTCCAATTTTAGATTGTAGTCAATCTGAGTCAGGGGCAGAATCTCTTAACGGACATAAAGCTGATGCTATAGTTCTCCGTCACAAACCAACTCCGCCTGCCCCTAGTCGAATTTCTCAGGAGGGTAATCGCTCCGCCACATTACTGCCTAAACTCGCAGAAGCTCCAAAATCTCCAGCGATTGACTTTCCCCAGCCGTTGAAGCGCAAACCAGGTTTGTGGAGAAACTATCCTTTCATCGAGCAACAAAGTTCATCAGACTGCGGAGCTACCTGTTTAGCAATGATCAGCCAGTACTGGGGGAAGCGCTTCAGCATTAACTCCCTACGCGAACTAGCAGGGGTTGGTCGTTCTGGTGCGTCTCTCCAAAGATTATCCAAAGCAGCAGAAAGTTTGGGATATCAAGCACGACCCGTGCGAGCTAGCTTGAGTCGTCTAGTGGAGCGTAAGAATCCTTGGATTGCCCACTGGCAGGGGGATCACTACATCGTAGTGTATTGGATCAAGGGAGATAAAGTATTGGTCGCCGACCCAGCTAAGGGAAAGTATCGGCTCTCGCGCCAAGATTTTGTGACTGGCTGGACGGGATATGCTCTGCTGCCAGAGCCGACGGAACGTCTGTACGAAACTCCTAACGAAAAACGCTCTCTGAGTAGATTCATACATTTGCTGTGGCCTTACCGTTCTTTAGGCTTGCAAATTATCTTGGCTTCTATTCTCATCCAGATTTTTGGACTGATTTCGCCCCTATTTACCCAGATTATTGTTGATCAAGTGATGGTCAACAAAAGTCAGAGTACCCTCAATGTATTCGTTTTGGGAGCTTTGATGTTTGGCATTGGAGGGATGCTTTTGTCTTCAATTCGGAAGTATCTACTGAGTTATTTTTCCAACCGTTTAGATTTGACTATGATTGGCGGCTTCATCAACTATGCCCTGAAATTGCCCCTCAAGTTTTTTGAATCCCGCCGAGTGGGAGACATTATTACCAGGGTTCAGGAAAATCAAAAGATCCAGCGATTTATGATCAAGCAGGTGCTTCTTTCTTGGTTAAATTTCCTGACGGGGTTTGTCTATTTGGGGCTGATGCTCTATTACAATTGGCAGCTTACTGTACTAGTACTAGCATTGATTCCCCCGATTGTGATTTTGACTTTAGGGGCAACACCGTTGCTGCGCAAAATATCTCGGGAGCGGTTTAACGCTGCAGCGGATCAAAATTCCTCGCTGGTAGAGATGATGACGGGAGTCTCTACAGTGAAAACAGCTGCCGCCGAGCAGGAGTTGCGCTGGCGTTGGGAAGATCGCTTAACTCATCAGTTGAACGTGCGATTTAAAGGTCAGAAACTGGCGATTAACTTGGGACTCCTCAGCGGACTGATTAATTCTATTGGCGGCACTGCCTTGCTGTGGTACGGAGCGACCCTCGTGCTCCAGGGTCAGCTAACGATTGGCCAATACGTAGCCTTCAATATGATGAAGGGACATATCATCAGCCCAGTTATTGCCCTGGTAGGTCTTTGGGATGAACTCCAAGAGGTGTTGATTTCTGTAGAGCGACTTAATGATGTCTTTGACACTGAGCCCGAAGAAACCTCTGCCAACCAAATGCTAACTTTGCCACCCATACAGGGAAATGTAAGATTGCAAAATGTTACCTTCCGCTATGAGACAGAAGAACAGCGCAATATTCTCCAGAACATTTCTTTTGAGGTACAAGCAGGACAAACGGTTGCTATTGTAGGTCGCAGTGGTTCAGGTAAGACGACCTTGGTTAAGCTGCTTCAGTGTTTATATTATCCAACCAGTGGTAACATCTGGATTGATGACCACGATCTGCAACATGTTTCTCCTCAGTCTTTGCGATCGCAACTTGGAGTAGTACCTCAGGAGTGTTTTTTGTTTTCTGGCACCATTCTCGAAAACATTACTCTTTATCGACCTGAATTTAGCCTTGAACGAGTCATTGAAGTAGCTAAACTGGCTGAGGCTCATACTTTTATCCAAGGGATGCCTTTAGGCTACAATACCAAAGTCGGGGAGCGGGGCACTAACCTCTCTGGGGGACAGCGGCAGCGAATTGCGATCGCTCGCGCTCTTTTAGGGGAACCAAGAATTTTGATTTTGGATGAAGCAACTAGTTCTCTGGATACCGAGTCAGAGCGAAGATTTCAACAAAACCTCGCTCGCCTTTCTCGCGATCGCACCACTTTTATCATTGCCCATCGTCTTTCGACAGTACACAACGCCGACTGCATTCTGGTACTAGATCGAGGACTGCTGGTTGAAAAGGGTACCCATGAAGAGCTAATGGCTCAGCAAGAGCTTTATTATCATCTCGCCCAGCAGCAGCTCGCTCTTTAGAAGTACTTAATATTAATTAAGTAATATTACGTAATTAATATTACTTAATTAAAAATCTGCCAAATTGGCATTGACACTCTTTGAAAAAGCGATGAGAATGACTATGTAAGTATTAAGTGCAAGAGAGGTATCTTTAAAAAATTGAGGCAATTTATAATTAATGTTCTAAGGTCTCAATTATAATTAAAAAAGGGCACCTAAAAAGTAGTCTTTGTTACTCAATAGTTAGCTTTTTTTGTAGACAGGAAGTTTAGAGCTTTAATTATTTCAATTAAGTTCTAATTACTAGACTGTAATCACTAAGACTTTTTTGACATTCTCTAAACTGTAGGCATTAGAGCAAGACTGAAAATGAAAGCAATTTTAGCAATGTCAACTTAATTGACATAGATACTTGGCAGATAACAACAAGCAAAATTGCTTTATTCTTGATTAAACTTCCTATATTCAATTAAATACTGTAAATACCTCATTTGCGATTTTGTGACCCAAAAGATAAGCTTGAAGCTTCTCTCCTTTTGAATCATGAGGATCGACGCTTTTGAATCAATTATTATTGCGTTAAATTGCTGTATCTATTCGCTCCTGAAGAGCATCCTTTTCCTGGAAAAAGAGCTCAAATAGGTTCTATAAAAGCAACTAGTTTTACCATGCCTATAGTCTTGAAGGCTTTTGTAGATCGCTAAACAATTCCCATGAACAGTCCTTTTGAAATCTACTGAGACTTTAGATTAAGTCAATGAAATTACTTAAAAAGACTAAGAATATTATCTCAAATAAATTTAATACTGAGGTATCTAATGATACAGATACATCTAATACATCTAATAATGTTGATATATTTAATCATTTTCCCAATCAGTCCGATTTATCTGGAAACACCAGTGCTTTAAGACCGCCTCTAAAACCATCGGCTGAAATTGCTTTGGTCGAGCGGGATCGAGCTATTACAGTAGCCTCTGATTCTGGGAGTCTTAACTCCTCAAAAGCTTCCTCTACTGAAATCGTGCATTGGTCTACCTCGGTGCATACCCTGTTAGATCAGCCACCGTCAGTACTCCCGCAACGTATAATCCTGGGTGGAACGGTTTTCTTCTTTGCCTTTGTTGCGTGGGCTTGGTTCGGTCAAATCGAACAAGTAGGAAAAGCGCATGGAAAGCTAATACCAGAAGGAGAAACTTATAAAATCCAGCCCGTTGAATTAGGCAAAGTAATCGAAGTTGCCGTTAGCGAGGGACAGGAAGTCAAGGCAGGACAAGTGTTGGTGGAATTAGATACTGAACTAGCCAAGAGAGAAGTTGAGCGACTTGAGCAAATGCTCAAAGCTTACCGAATGGAATTGAGCCAAAAAAAAGATTTACTTGAAAAAGTAATCCTAGAAACTCGAACTAATGCGACTATTGCTGCTGCTGCATCTTCCGCTCACCGCTCGGCGATCGCCCTAGAACAGGAAAAAGCCCAAACTATTCGCCGCTTACTTGCCCAGCAAGACATTGAAGGGGAAGCTTATCGACAAAGACAAACTCAGTTAAGCCCAGTTTCCCAGATAGTTCAAGAAAGACTCAACCAACTTCAAACCCAAATCGAGTATCATCAACAGCGAATAAAACGAATAAAACCCTTGGTGGAACAGGGAGCGATTTCCCAAGAATATCTTTTTCAAGCCGAACAAGAATTGCTCCAGACCCAGCAGCAAATCCCTCAAAGCCAGTTACAAGACGTTACTAATGCCAGTGAAAAAGTATTTCAAGCCGATCAGGCACTGCGAGATATAGCAACGCGCATCACTCAACAGCAAGGAGAACTCGCCTCAACTATCCAAGAAATCGGGCGACTTCAAGTAGAGTTAGCCCAAAAACAAGCAGAAGAACAACGGGGTAAACTAGAAGCTCAGCAGAGAATTAAGCAAGTTGAAGTTGAAATCGCCGAACTAAAAGGAAAAATGGCAGAGACTCAAACTCTACTCGCTAGTGCCCGAACCAAAGTCAATCAAAAATATTTTAAAGCTCCCGTAAACGGTGTTATTTCATCCTTAGACATCAAACAACCTGGCAAAGTTGTGCAAGCAGGAGAAACGTTAGCTGAAATAGCTCCCCAAGGTGTCCCTCTAGTTCTTTCAGCAGAATTACCTAACGATAAAGCAGGATTGGTGAAACAAGGAATGCCAGTGCAAGTCAAATTAGATGCTTATCCCTTTCAAGACTATGGCATTATCCCTGGCACGGTGACTTTTATCTCTGCCGATTCTAAATCTGACCAGCAGTTAGGAGAAGTTTATCAAGTAGAAATTGTTCTTGAACAAGATTATGTGATTGACAATCAGCAACCAATTAAGTTTAAAGCAGGTCAAACAGCTACTGCTGACATCATTATTCGCCGCCGTCGCATTCTAGACATTGTGCTAGACCCGATCAAACAGCTCAAATATGATGGAATCAAAATGTAAACATTTAGGTGAATCGAATTATGCCGAATTTGGCATGGGGGGTTTGCAATTAATTTGCAATTAAATAGTAATGCACAATTAATTGTGCTTAAGTACTTTTCTCACCAAACCTTTTTTCCCTCACCCGCGTCGCTCAGAATAAACTTATGTAACATTTGAATTTTCGCATAAATTCCTCACAATCTTTGCCTACTTTAAAGGGAGCAGTTAAATCACGATGACAAAATAGGTAATTTAGAGCATTTTTTTAGATAGCAGGTTCCGACGATAAGTTAATCGAAATAAGGAAAGCATTATGAATCAGCAGTTTTCTTACTCTAATAGCAAACTTGATAAAGCGATGACTACCGAGCAATTTAATCAAGTTGTCGAAGCAATTCTAGCTGGGAAGTATTCTTGGGCTTGTGTGTTAATTTTACGTTTTGCTGGATATAATCCGCTGCACTACATTCCCTACCGAACCTATAACCGATTGGTAAAAGACAACCGCCAAGGTAATCAGTCAAATAAGACTGGTAAACGTTCTTTGGTTCGAGAAAGATCGGCTATCCAATCTGGTAGCCCTCGCCCACAAAGAGATTGCGCCCAAATTAATGACCTCAGCTATTTAGAGACAGTCGATCATCAGCAATCAGCAGAAGAAGTACATGGCGGCAAGGGAAACTGGTTTTATCCCTTTTATGTCACTCTCGGAGAATTAGATTAAAGGAATCAAAAGATAAAATCTCTAAAAGCCATGTATGGTAATAGATGTAGAGCAACAAAATCTGAAACATTTGGCAGATAAAATTTAACACTAGACTAGATAAGTAGGTCAAGTCGCTTCGCTCGAATTCAGAATTATGAGTTCGCCAGTTCAGAGTTGGACTTGTTTGTCAGAAGGCTTGCACCTCTACCAAACCTCTTCCGTCCTTAAGGACGGGGCTTGTACCTAAATTCTGAATTCTGAATTCTGAGTTCTGAATTCAGATGGTCAA
>JASJDX010000450.1 GCA_030064975.1 Pleurocapsa sp. MO_192.B19 | reverse complement strand
TGTTAGGTTATCGAGAAGCAGAAAAGTTAATTGAGTCTAATATTTGCCCCCTAACAAAATATTGGGCAAAAGTAGGAGCAAAAAACAATGGTATTAATTATCATTACCGAGAAATTTTGCTTGCCGATTTAGAAGCCGAAGGCTGGAATATTATCGTAGAGCAACCCGATCTAAAGTCAGAAAAATCAAAACTAGCTTGGCAGGAACGACGAGAAATTCAAAATAATTCATTCCTCGATGAAGTTAATTCAATAGCCCTCGCAAAGGATTTAACTGATAGCGAGGCGCAGAAAATTGAGCGCTCGCGTACGCGAACTCGTACCCAATCGGCGCAGCTAGCTAAACATCAAATTAGGCAGAGGTATGGTGTCTCCTCCGTATCCTGCGAACTAGTAGAAGCTGACCAACAAAAACTCTATCCTGCTTTGCGGTTGCGCTTTTGGCTAACTGTTGGCAGAAAATATTTAGAGGATAGCGATCGCACCCTTGTTCTGAAGCAGAGCGAACGGGGGGGTGGCAGCTTCTTCATTCCTGACCTAAATAATTTATGCAGTATCAGCAAGATTAAAATTCTGGAATTATTAGATTCAAGATTTAATTTTTTAGAAGAACTAAATCAATCAGGTAGCTCCTGGAGCAATAAGTCACCTCTATTAATTGAGCTTAAAGAATTTGTCCAGAAAGATTTGGTTCGATTTAATCAAGTACTGCGGTGCGGAATTGCCAAAACCGATTCTCCGATTACAGTGGCTCAGAAAATTCTCAAGGTCATTGGGTTAAAACTTCCCTGCCTCAGAAATGAACGAGACGGCAATAAACGATTGAGAATTTATGGATCTGCCATCTCAAGATTTGGCTCTTCTGCCCACCTCGAAAACCAGATATTGGATAGCTGGTTACTGGGTGCTTCATCTGCCGTTTCTAACCGCCATAATTCCCAGACAGTAAGAGATAGAGCCATACTTAAAAGTGGTGCAGCATAACTATATAACTTAATTAATTACGATGGTGAACCAAGTAACCTCACCCTTAGATACAGAAGAGTCAATAGCCGACTTAGCAGATATGCTCACTTATGTTGAAGATGCGGAGGGATTAGCTTTACTCTCCTCAGTACCAGAGTTTACCCGAAGTAGGTTGAACAGAGCTTGCCGTTTATTATCTTCTTCACAACAGCAGTTAATCAGACAGTGGGTCATGGAAATCAAGCAGGGGCGATCAAATGCCTAGTCTTATTGACTAAAACATCAATAAAGTAATAATAATCAGTACAATTAAGCTAATTATTAATTATCATCAATCATCGATAAATATGAGTAACTATCAAGATTTTGGCTTTGCTTCAGAGGAGTATCAAGGAGAATTAACTACCGTACCCTACTGCCAATTTCTCAACGCTAGCAGTAAAAATTATGGTATAGCAATCACGCCGACTAATGCCAAATTAGCACAGTTTGAACTGATTGATACTTGGCAACCGCTACTGCATGAATTTAGCGATGGTACGACGGAAACATTACTCGTAACTAGACAACCAAGACTATTGGTGTTGAATCGTTCTTTTCCCCTGATGAGTAACGATTTAGAAACCTTTGCTTACAGTAAAGCCAAGTTTAAATCGGGAGATTATAAAGCTTTTTCCTATGTTGTAGTCTGGTTTTTAGATCATAACAATAAGCCCATATCCGAACTGCCGTTTAGATTGAAGTGTTCTGGTTATTCAGGTTATACTTTCCTAAAAAATTATAGCTATTACAATAACCCCAATTCCTTCTGCAACTCGTTTCTTGCCACCTACAAAATATTAAGTGGCGAGCGGGCAATTAATAAGAATGATATTTTTTATGCTCATGGCGTTTATCAACCAAGTTTGAGCAGAAAAAAAGCAACTTCAAGCGTCAATGGTCAATCGAGTTTTGCTGTGATGACCGATAGTTTTATCGAACCAACTAAAGATAACTTTGGCTCATTAATTATTAAGAATGGTTCGGTTGTTAGCAATAAAATCAAGGAATTTATCGAGACTACTAAACCCTGGTTAAAGATAGAATCAATTCAGCCTGAAGCTAAGGGGGCTGAGACACATTGCGCGACTGAGCTATCAGAAGTAAATGGTGTTGAGGTCGGGAACGACTCCGAACGCGTTCGGAGTCGCAAGCCCGACGCATTCCGCGCTGGTTTGACTCCAGAACCAATTTCTTTTTAACCATATATGAAATTATTAATCGAGCCAGTACCCAAGCCACGGATGACCCGAAGAGATAAATGGGCAGAGCGTCCTTGTGTAGTCAAATATTACCAATTTAAAGATGAACTGAATTTGCTGTGGGGTAATAGAGAAATCGAACAGTCCTGTCATCTTATTTTTCATCTGCCAATGCCTGATAGCTGGAGCAAGAAGAAAAAAGCTGAAATGCTGGGGCGACCCCATCAACAAAAGCCAGATATCGATAACTTAATCAAGGCATTCTTTGATTGTCTTCTGGTTGAAGATTCTCATATATATGATGTGCGGGGTACGAAGTACTGGAGCGATGCTGGCTCGATTGAAGTTACTTATATATGACATATACACTTTAAGGTACTTACCCAGGCTGTATTAGTGCCGTTCGGGAAAGCGCGGTCTATGTCTAGGTGCAAAAAATATTTAAAAAAAATGGTGGTGGTGGTGGTGAGTCATCAAAATCTCTGTAATGCTTGTTCTGTCTTTGTTTGAAAAGAATGAACCTTCTATTTGCGCCTATTTGTAGCAGTCGTATGAGGTGTAATAGACAGCCAGGTTGTATTGATTGATGCTAGTGATGCGCGATGATGCTCATGACGCTTGGGAATCGTCAGTTTACCTTTAATTTTAGTTCGATTGAAGAGATAGAGCGATCGCCTGTTTGACAGCGAGCTATTCTAGATCCTCAGATTTTGATATTTAATAGAATAGCGATCACAATACTTATTTAGCGATAAAATGTTTTTTCTCGGCTCATAATACATTCGTAGCCATAATCATCAGTAACACTATCCATTGCCCTTCTACAGCTAACAGCTTCCCATCCTTTTGAACCATATTCACTCATTGATTCTTCAAAGGAATAGTCTGATGGAGACGCAATTGTATATTCATAGCTTGGCTTACTACATTGACTGAAAACTAATCCAACAAAAATAGCGAGTAATATATATTCAGATTTACTTGTAAATTGTTTTAATTTTGATGATATTTGCTCTGTAGGAATTTGTTTTAAAGGCGATGAATCAATAGCTTTAGATTCGGAAGAATTACTCGTATTAGATTCATGAACGAGTTTAGAATTGCTTGATTTGGATTCGTTTTTCTTATCAGACCACCCACAAGCAGAACATACTTGACGACCACTTGAAGGAAATGGAGGCGGTAATTTTTTTTCGCATTTAGGACAGTTTGCTATTGTCATTTTTTTAGATAAATAAACTAATAAATAGAAAGGTAATTGCTTCTATCAAGTCTCAAAAGAATGTTAAGTTTTTTCTGCTGCCTTTCTTAAGTGATTAATAACAGTTTTATAGTTGCCACTGTAACCACTTTGAGCAATAACCTTTTGTAAACTGTCATCATCAAGCTGTTCGATAACAGAGCGTAGAACTACTGCTAAATCATCCCAATATGTTTCTACAGTTGAGGGAGCAAATTCTAAAGAAGACTCTAAATAAAGCTTGAATTGGTCAATTAAATTAGGTTGTGGTTGTTTCCTCATAAGAAAATAGTTATGACAGATTTTAAATAATTGTGAAATGATTAAATTAATCGGTATAGCGATCGCTACTTCACTAGACCTCTTGCAAAAGTCTTTCGTGGTATGATAAAAAGTTTGGCATTTTTTGATAAGCGCGATTGGGCTGCGCCCACTGCGAAGCAATCGCGATCGACTAACAAACTTCCTTGTAGTAAATTTGTTGACATGTCTAATAAACAATCGAGCTATTTTTGACCAAATTCTTCATTATAACTAAAAATATTTTTGCGCATAGGTCTAATGCAACTATCGACGCTAGATAAACAGAGAATCATAATTTCTCTTATCAACTTCACTACCTGCGATGATTCTGTAGGTCATCTCGTTAGCACCTGCCCATTGTTCGGCATATTGTTTCTTAGCTTGTACTAAAGGTTCTTCAATCAGCCCATCGGCTTTAACTTCAACAATTACGTAGGAATCATCATCTCTTTGGAAAAGAAAATCGGGATAATAACTTCTAACTGTATGAGAATCAGGATCTATGTACTGAATGTAGAAGTCAGATTGTCCGTGAGTAAGCATTCCTGTGAAGTAGACTCTTCTTACCCTGCCCTCTTTCAGCAAGTCCCAGAAAAGAGTTTTTTCGGGTCTAGAGTCAAAACAATAAGTATCAAGATGGAAGCTTTTTGTCGCTAACTCACCAGCTTCATCACGTTTGGCTATCATATCTTCGCTAGCACTGAACCTAAATCCTTCTTTGGAAAGTTTAACTAGCTCTACTGAGTATTCTTCAGGTTTACCTTCTTGCTCATCTACATCATAAAATTCTTTGAATAGACGAGGGATAATCCAATCGTAAAGAACCTCATTGAACTCATTTACTTTATCTAGAATCTCATCTGTACCTTCTTGGGTAGTTGCCAGAATTTTTTCAATAAACAAACAAGATTTATTCAGATAACGAGATATTTCAGCAACTAGAGTTATTTCACTGAATTCTCTTTTTTCTCTCAAATCTGTTAAGTCTTCTTCTTTTACTTTATGCCTACCAGCATCTTTTACAGTTAATCCTTCTTGTTCGGTATGAATGATTCTATATTTATCAGTTTCTAACTTATCTAGTTCAAGATTAATTCCAGTAGCTATTTTTTTCTCAACAAGATTATATTTCTTGCGTACCCGCTTGAGAGTAATTGTGACAGGTGGCGGAACAGGATTAATCTCAATTACTTCTTTTTCTTTACCAATCTTCTCTAGATCGGAAATACTGATACGGAAGTTTTGATCTAATTCTTTTTCGAGAATTGATTTATTATCTTCACTAAGATAGACATGACCTGTTGGTTGCGCTGTACCTATTGCCCTTAAGCATCGCATGGTAGCTTGTAAAACAAATATTTTGGATTTGGGTTTGCGGAATAGTGCAACGCTGAATAAAGATCGGCAGTTCCAACCCTCACGTCCTTTATTTACTAGCAGGATAAACTGCTTTTCAGACTCAGGAGTATCGAGACGATTAAACTCTCGGATATCGTCATTGGTTGTTAGTTTAGTATCTCCCACGTTTACGAGAATAGAACTATTTGAAATGCCGTGTTTCTCAAGAGCCTTTTCTACGGCAGGACGAAGTTCTTTTGTTAGTTCATCAACGGTAGACGCAAAGAACGCCATCTTGGGAAGCATTCCCTCATGTCTTTGATTGGAGTTATGTTTGAGAAAATCAGCGATCGCAATCTCGACAAACTCATTAGTACGGGTATTTGTGTAGTCGTTAATCCTTACCTTCTTCAGATACTTGTTATCGATCGCCTGTCTGAGTCCGTAGGCATAAACTACTTCTGGTAGTACTTCTTTGCCGACGTAGGGTGTACCAGTGTAGTTATAGCAAGCAACTACTTTAGTACCAGCTTTTTTCAGACTCTCAGCTAGTTCATCTACTGTTAATCTCAAGCTAGTTTTAGTTTGCTTAATGCCAATAGTATTAGCTAGTTTCGTCCCAAAAGCATGATGAGCTTCATCGATATAAATTCCTAGCTGCTCGATTCTTCTGAGCTTTTCAAAACGTTGATTGGTAGATAAAGATACCTCATCATCTGGTTCGTCAAAGCCATATAGATCCGCATTAAGATCGTAGACGCTATTTGGTTGATAATCTGGCTTACCGCTTTCTAATAGTTTTTCTAATGGTGATTTTTCCTTAGTAGTCTTTTTGAGAATAATTTTTTGAGTATTGGAAATAATAACGTTGAAGCGAGATTTATCCATCGTGTTAAGAGTCACACCCGCTTCATCTAGGAAATAAAATTTGATATTACTATTTAAAAAGTTTACATATTCAGCAGGAACAACCTTAGTCATGTCAAAGGTTTGAATTTCCCGTAATGACTGAAGAACTGTTTTATCTGGAGCAAAGACTAAAGCATTATGACAATACCTTTTATCTTTGGGAAACTTGTTAGCCAGAATGAACTCATAAAAAATACAGGTAGCCATCAATATTGTCTTACCCGTACCCATTGTTAGAGCAAAGATGTAATTAGAGTAAGCACGAGCATTAGCTTTCATGCGTTTGAAGACTGACTCATAATCATCTTTAAACGCTTCTTTGAATACATCTAACTGTATTTGAGTTTGTCCAGAGCGTTCGGCATAGGTACTTCCTTGGAACTTTCCTGTAGAATCTGCCCATTCATCAAAGATTTCATGGACTGGAGCATTATTTAGATACTCTTTGAGAAAGACATAGATTTCTAGGGCTTCAAATTGTGGCTGACGTAAAAAAGCTTTAGGATTGCGATCGGGATTGTTATGATGGGGTTCGACCGAGATCCGTGTAAATTCGTGCCACATCGACTTGAAACTATTGATATATATGGGTTTCAAAATCTAACTTTTTTACAGGTTCTTTATGTCTGATAAGTGATGCTAGCAGAAGTAAATCAACGAAAAATTAGGGTTT
>JASJDX010000449.1 GCA_030064975.1 Pleurocapsa sp. MO_192.B19 | reverse complement strand
GTCGCCAATTTTCTAGAACATGAGAACTTTCCAGTAACAGGCGATCGCCAAATTCCTTAAAAGCTTGGGCGATCGCCAAATAGGGAATATCTTTTCGATATTGGTCATATTTCCCAGAGATAAAATTGCCTCTGCTAGCGGTAATCGGCTTATAAATTTCCCTCACCAAAGCTGATTTACCCACCCCTGAATATCCCGTTACCAAAACCATTTCAGTGCGGGGTAATCGATCAATTGGTAGGGGCGAATGTTGGTTCGCAAGTACAGATTTTCCGATTATTCGCTCGAATGCTGCCAATAATGTTGTTAATTCTCGTTTTCTACCATAAATTTTCTGTGGTATTTGTAGTTTAGTGCAGATATCTTTTTGCCCTAAAGTAAAAGTATTAACTTCTCCTTTACTCTCAAGTTGACGAAGACAAAATTCTAAATCTGCCTGAATACCATAAGCCGACTGATACCTATCTTCCGCATTCTTCGCCATCAACTTCGTGACAATATCTGATAATACGGTAAGGGCAATTCGCCCTAAAGGACTAGCTTCGCGTCGCGAATTGCCCCTACTGATAACTGATAACTGGTAACTTTTAACTGATAAGGGTTGTTTCGCAATATGACAATGCACTAATTCCAACGCATCTTCAACTTCAAAAGGTAACTTTCCCGTCAACAATTCATAAAAAGTTACTCCCAAAGAATAAAAATCGCTGCGATAGTCTAAAATTCGGTTCATTCGTCCCGTTTGTTCGGGAGAGATATAGGCGAGAGTACCTTCTAGGATATTAGGATTACTGAAGCTGGGGTTTTCTCTCGATAGGGTTGAAGAGATGCCAAAATCGATAAACTTAACCTCTTGGGTATTGAGATTGTAAAGAATATTGGCAGGATTAATATCTTTATGAATAATCTGTTCCGCGTGAATAGAACCTAAAGTTTTAGTAATTGCGATCGCCAGTTTAAAAAACTCAACTAACTCTAAATTTCCTGCTAATTCCAAATGAGCCAGAGAATCACCGCCAAAATCTTCTAGCACCATAAACCAATGCTGCTGCTCTTTTTTCAGGGCGTAAGCTTTGACTACTCCAGGTAAATTCAAACCACGCAAAACCTCATATTCTCTTCTAAAGGCAGCAATACTTTCTGGAGGTGGATAGATCTTGTTGAATACTTTTAGCACCACAGGGCGATCGTCGGTTTCGCAATAACCTCGATATACTAAGGAATTGCTGCTTTCAGAAAGTTGTTCGGTGATGCGATATTCAGCCAGAGTCAACATGGTACTAATATATTGGCGATATTACTTTTTCTCTAGATTAGCGACATTGTAAGTATCGATATTTTATTCAATACTTTAAGCTTAAAACGATTTTCTTATCTGGTCAGTAAGTGTAAAGAGTGGTTGATTTTTACTACTAGAAACAAAAGTAGGGAAAAAGTAGGGAAGCTTTTTAGAAACGCAGAGATACTGAGAAAAACTATTAGCCATTAGCCCTTCGGGTACTCTCCGAGAAGGCTTCGCCAACAGCATTCGCTCTTTGTTGTCAACCAACAAGACTAAGTCTTCGCAGCACTTGGAGCTTGAATCCAAGTGACCGAAGACCGCGATGCCTCACTATTAGCCATTAGCCACTAACAAAATTAAGTCATTACTTTATCCCTACTGACTTAACTATCAAGCTTTCCTAGAGTTAAGTTGAAAAGTTTCACAAGAGAGCAAAAATGAATACATACAAATTACGCTACGAACTACTTGCTACTTCTTTTGTACTCACTTTTGTCTTAGTAGATATTTGTCCTCATCCAAATCTTCCACCAGGATTACTGCAATCAACTTTTAGCCATATTCAACAAACTATTGTATTCGAGTAAACAATAAACAGAATACTTATTCAATTAATGGAGTCAAGAAAATGAGTCAACAATACTTGGAGTCTAATTTATCTAATAATGCGATCGCCTCTAAAGAGATAAATTCAAAAATAGAAGGTTGGCAACATTTACAAGCTAGTTTTGCTGAGCTATATAAGATTACCGATCCAGATCGCCGCGAGTATGAATTGCATCGGGAGGCCCAAAAATGCGACGTACCTACAGATATTTATCGTCAACTCTTTCAAAACTACAGTCAAGCTCAGTTAATTACTGGGGGAAGAAAGGTATTTTTTCTCCTGGGTAAATCTCCTCAAAAAGCCTTGAAAACTGCTTTTGATGTTCTATCTCGTTTGGGTTGGTTATCGATGATTGGGGTTTTTATTACCTTAAGCTTGCAATTATATGAAATCTATGAAAGAGAAGAATATTTTGGCTGGGCAATTTTAGCCCTCAATCAAGGCAAAGAAGCAAATGGTGGTCGAATTTTAGCTTTAGAAAACCTCAAGATATTTGGCTCTCAATTAACAGGATTAAATCTCGAAAATGCGGTATTGCCTCATCTCGATTTATCGGGCACCGACTTGTTACAAGCTAATCTACAAAATGCTACTTTAATCGAAGCTAACTTGAGCAATAGTCAGTTAATTTATGCCAATTTACAAAAAGCATTCTTAGAAAAAGCTAACTTCCAAGGAGCTGATTTAAAATTGGCAAATCTTAAGGATGCACAACTTTATCAAGCCAATTTGAGTGGAGCTAATTTATATCGAGCTAATTTCAATGGAACTAATCTGAGTGGGGCTAATTTACAAGGGGTTAAAAATATCGAGCAAGCCAATTTTTATAGAACAATTTATGACATTAACACCAAGTTTCCGCCTCAATTTAATCCAGAAGAAAATGGAGCTTTATTAATCAGTCCCAACGCAGATTTAAAAGGAGTTAATCTTCAAGGAGCAACTCTAGCTCAAGTAGATTTAAGCGGAGCCAACTTAGCGGGAGTAGATCTATCACAAGCACTTTTGATCGATACTAATTTGTCCAATACTAATCTCGAAGGGGCAAATTTAACAGGTGCGATCGGGTTGACCCCCAGTCAACTAAAAGCAGCTAAAAATTGGGACAAAGCCAAATACGATGCAGATTTTCAGAAAGAACTTGGTTTGTCATCAGTTAAGTAGGCGAACAAGCAGTGAGAACATAGGAGTAGAGAAGGTTACTACATTGGGAACTAATCCCTAATCCCTAATTACTATTCGCCACAATCCAATTCTCATTCATTGTTATAGATACTTTTTCAGGGAGTAAGAGAGGGATGAAATTTAAACAGTTACAGATATCAGCTAAGAATAAATATACCCAACTTTTATTAGTGCTGCTTTTGGTTTTCGTTGCCTATGCTTTTTTCTCCCAGGCAATAATCGCCGAGATAATTCTTTCCATAGTTCTATTAGGAGCAATTGTTCTAATTATCAGAACCTTTTATTTACACCAAAGAGCATTCTATTTTTATCTGACCATTTCAGGACTTGCTTTTATCGTCGACTTTGTTAATCTAACATCTCAATGGTCAAACTTAAAGCTGGCTCTAGCCACAAATGTCATTTATGCAGGATTTTTCCTACTAGCTATTGTGCTGATGATTGAGAAGATTTTTAGCGATCGCCAAGTGACGATCGATACCATAGTTGGTGGTATTAGCGTTTTTCTCTTAATTGGCGATCTCTGGTTTTTATGCTTTGAAACTATCCATTTGTTAAACCCAGCAGCTTTTACTTCTTCAGCAGAAACAATTAATTCTTTTGATCTGCTTTATTTCAGTTTTACCACTCTCACTACTGTTGGCTATGGAGATATTGCGCCCGTCACTCCTCTAGCCAAAGTTCTAACGAACCTCGAAGGAATTTGCGGTGTGATGTATCCGGCAGTATTAATTGGTAGATTGGTCGGAATTTATAACCCAGAATTGGAGCGATAGGGAGCAGGGGAAGACAAGGAGACAAGCGGTGCGACCCTGCTCGGGTTTCCCGAGCAAAGGAACGCGCACCAAGAGAGGGAGAAAAATAACCCACCACTGTAAGGGCGATTCGCGTTCGCGTAGCGGAGGGGCTGTGTGCGTCACCTGCGGGCGCACTTTATAAGCCCCGTTCTCTGAAGGAGATATCGTCCCTACTAAACATTAAAAAAGGAATAACTGTTATGGAGACTAAGGAAAATAACTCAAAACAGGAAATCGAAGTAAATAAGATCGCACTAACCGAGGAAGATAAAGTAACAGGAAAACAGGTTGAGCACTCGACTACAGAAGCTAACAAGAAAAGATCGCCTTGGCCTTTCTTGGGATTGGCAATGCTGGCAATTGTGGGAGGGGTGGTTTGGAAAGGTTTTACCGTAAGCCAGAGTCCATCTAGCCCAGAGCAATTAGAAACGGCTGCTGCGAAAGCCAGTTTACCAATACGAGCAGTACGAGCGCAGTTAAATCCAATTGAAGCTTGGGTGTTTAGTAATGGAGAAGTATCTGCTGTTCATTTTAAACATCTCACTTTTCAGACTGCAGGTACTATTACCTATCTCAAGAAAATAGCGGAAAGAAACTTAAGAGAAGGTGATTTAGTGCGTGGAGGAGAACTGTTAGCCAAAATCGACCAGCGCAAACTTAATGCCGATGTGACGGTGGCTGCTGCTCATCAGATGGAAGCGAAAAAAGGAATTACTAATGCTCTAGCAGACTTACAACAAGCCCAAGCTTCTATGGAAGCGGAAAAAGCTAATTTAGTCCAAGCTGAACAGAATTTAGCCAAAGTAAAAGCCGATCTAACTAAAGCTAAAACCAATCGGAATTTTGCTGAGACCGATTTTATTCGTTACCAAGAACTAGTAGCAGTGGGTGCGATGCAACGGCGGGAGATGGAGGTAAGAGAAACCAATTTTAAAGATGCTGATGCCGATCTAGAGGCTGCCAACGCAGGTGTCAGATTAGCAAAAAGCCAGGTTAGAGCTGCTCAAGCCAGGGTAGAAGCTGCCCAAGGTCAACTGTTAGCAGCACAAACGCAAGTAGAAACTGCCGAATCTGGCTTACGTTCTGCCTCTGCTCAACTAGATAAAAGTAATGTCATTCTAGAAGATACGGTTTTGACTGCACCTTTTGATGGTGTGGTGGCATATCTCAATATCCGCGAGGGGGATTATTGGTCGCCTCAAGTTGTCCGCACCAACAATTATCAAGATGTTGTGGAATCAGTACCGATAGTGATAGTTGACCCCAATACATTAGAAGTGAATCTGGAACTACCTACCTTTGATGGTGCTAAAGTTAGTCCCCGTCAAACTGCCTATATTGTCAGCGATGAAGATCTCAGTCAAGCCTCGATTAAAGGGTTAACCAATGAGAACTTAGTCGAGCTAGCTAAAGCCAAGGGTGAGGTATTTGCCGTTAATCCTGCCGTAACACCTGGAGGTAGAGCGGTAAATACCAGAATTCGCATTACTGAAGGCCAAGAAAATCTCAAAGTAGGTGAGCGAGTTTCAGCTTGGATTGCCGTAGCATTTAATCCTCAAGCAGTAGTAGTTCCCAGAGGTTCGTTGGTAATTCGAGATAAGCCTAACGGCATGGCTTCGCAACGCCAAGCTTATGCTTTTGTGGTCAACGAAACCGATAACACCGTCGAACAACGTCCAGTGGAACTGGGAATTGAAGGATTAGCTTATCAAGAAATTAAAGCAGGGGTGCGTGAAGGGGAATTAGTTGTCACTGAGGGAAAAAATCGCCTAGTGGATCGATCGCCTGTTCAGTTAGTCGGAACAGCGAATAGTAAGTAGCAAGTAGCGAGTAGCAATCAACAACTAACCACTAATTACTAACCACCAACAAACAATGCAAACCACCGAAAGACAACAAGCCCAAAAGATACCTGAAGCCGAAACTAAAAATGTCGCTCGCGCTTCTCCTTTAGAAAAATTCCTGTTTAATCGCCAAATTCTTGGTATTCTCCTCAGTTTTCTGCTGCTCGTAGGCGGGGTGATGGGTTACTTCTCTATGGTTAAGGAATCTGACCCAGATATTAAACTTGCCAAGGCGATGATTAGTACGGAATGGCCAGGAACGGATGCGGAAACCATTGAAAATAGGATTACCGATAAACTAGAAGACAAGATCAAAAGCCTTCCTGGTTTGAAAAAAATTAAGAGTGGTTCGTTTAACTCTTTTTCTCTGGTTGATGTGGAGTTTAAGGCGGAAGCCCCTGTAGGAGAGTCGATTCAAAAGTTACGGGGTAAGATGGATGATGCTAAACCGAAAATGCCCCCAGAGTCAGAGGGGCGGAAGCAGCCAGAGTTCGAGCAAATTTCCCAGCAAGATGCGCCAGTTTTGACCCTCGCTCTCTACGGGGATAACCTCAACCCGGTGGTTTTGAGCAATTCCGCTAAAGAGTTAAAAGATATCCTCGAACAGGTTAAAAATGTCCGCAAAGTAAAATTAGCTGGTCGGCGCAAAGAGGTAATTCACATCCAGCTTATTCCCCCTCGCCTATTGGAATTGGGCATTTCTGCGAATCAGGTTAAGCAAGCCATTCAACAAGGCAATCTGGATATGTCCTGGGATCGGGTGCGGGATAATGCCATTGGCGGTCAAATACGCCTCTATGGACGTTTTCGCACTATAGATGACCTGAAACAATTACCTGTAGCTCGACTTAATGAGAATCGAGTTGTGCGTTTAGAGGAAGTGGCAGAAGTGCGCAGAGATTTAGAACGGGAAACTAACCGTGCTGCTTTTAGTTGGCAAGGAGAAGAGTTTGT
>JASJDX010000448.1 GCA_030064975.1 Pleurocapsa sp. MO_192.B19 | reverse complement strand
GAAACTTTGCTTTGTCCTTTTCCCCAGAGAAAATATGCTGTTTTAAATATGGCTAATATCTGTCGGGTTAAAGTTCCTCCCAAAATAAAAATTGTTGAGTTGGCTAAATCATTTCAACAAAAAACAAAACTTTCTAGTAAAGATGCTATTCATGTAGCTGCTGCTGAATATATTCAAGCTAATTTATTTTTAACTTGTGACGATAATTTGATTAAACAAGCAGTCAAACTGAATTTGCAAACAGACATCATGAATCCTATAGATTACATTAGAAGATAAAGCCATGAATGAAAAATTAACCATGACAGATACAGAAGTAACTATTAAAGGTATAGAAGCTTTACAAAAGTCTTTAGGTTCGGCTGCTACTTGGAGATTTTTAAGTTTAATTCATGGTGATGCTACTGATTATGTAAAAATTTCTCAGCAGCTTTATCAAGA
This sequence comes from Pleurocapsa sp. MO_192.B19, assembly GCA_030064975.1. Classification (GTDB taxonomy): domain Bacteria; phylum Cyanobacteriota; class Cyanobacteriia; order Cyanobacteriales; family Xenococcaceae; genus Waterburya. The sequence continues at coordinate 6,253 of JASJDX010000448.1, read as the reverse complement.
TCAATCTATCGATGAGATATATAGTAGAGCAAAAGAAAACTGGGAAGGTTAACTACTAAACGCATCAATACATATATAGATAAAAGTAAGCAATTATATCCCGCACATTCTACCACGGCGATTATTACTTATCATCCTGTGGCGAGACATTTTAGTGCTTAGTCATTACTAATGAGTTAAGGTAGGGTAAATTCTCTACCTTTTTTATTTTGGATAGCAATGAATCAACCTACCGTCAATAAATTTGAGCAACTTGCTAGTGATACTTGGGATAGATTGTTGTATAGTTCCAATTAGAGATAAATAGAATTCTTTTTCTTTTGATAGTTATATTTAGAGAAATAAAATATTAAATGAATGGATTCATAGCTTAGGTAATATTTTCTTTTCAGATAATTTATAGAACTTGATTTTTAACAATTGCGATCGCCTTTCTCCAGACAAACTCGCATTATTTAAAATTAATTGATTATTATTAAAATTCGATTAAGGCGATCGCATTACTTAAATCAATTAAAATTAATATAGAGTTATTTATTAATTATGCAAGCATATAAACTCAAGGGGAAAGTCGATGAAGATGGCAAATTGATTATTATCGAAAAATATTAAGCTGATATCTAAACGTTGATTTCCATTAGATTTTTTTATAAGCGATCGCACTAAATATCAAAAAACAAATAAATTTATTGGATCTTCTATAGTAATCTCATTGCCCCAATCTATTTTCATTGTCGGCTTTTTTCTCCAGTCCATGTGTTTGCTCACCACTACACCCATTTCGACTCTATGGCGATGGCAAACCAAACTATTAACGTCCACAGTTCTGTAAATACTTCTGGAGATTGCCAGCTTTTCCCAGAAGTATAGTAACGCTACTTCAATGGTTTCTAGCCAATTGTAAAAAGATTTAATTAAATCGGCGAACGAAACAAAGGTGGCAAACCGAAATCCCATCCATTCATAATAAATCCAGCTAACCTTGCTACGTCCAGTTGCGGGTATTACCTTGAGAATATTGATATGACGACTATGAAATACATTGTCTAGGACTGCTTCTAGTTGTTTTGGTTCGAGCAGTTGATTAATTTGAGGTAGAGATGTCATACTATAACTAAGTTTAATTAGGGTCTGAATTGTTTGATTCAGACTTTATTTCTTTTCTTTATCTTACCTCTAAATAAGACAAAGAATCAAAACATTTTTAAAATAATTTTTCTTGGTATGGCTGTTCACCCTAATTCTTTAGCAAATATTGGTAAGGGAAGAAGTAGCGATCGCGATGAATTGAAGAAAAAGCGAAATATAGGTGTAACCAACACCGCTTGGGAGTCTCTTAAACAGTTAGCAGAGGAATTAGGCATAAAATCTGTTTCTGAGTTAAATGAAAAGCTAGGTAGAAAAGAGCTTTTAATTGTCAAACCCGATGAAAAAGATACATAATTCTCAGTCTGTTCTTAACCCTACACAAGCGAGATCTTGGTACTGCCAATAGTCAATTAATTATTATTAGAATTTTCTAAGCGCAATTAGGCGACCCCTAGCCTACGGATCGCATTTCCTAAGAGATACTTTTATCGTCATTCTTAACCAAGGTAGGGTAATCCGCATGGTTGTTGGTGGGTATCCTAGAACCTTTGTTCCAAGGAAATCGGATGATAATTAGTGTTGAAAAGCAATTTAAGACTGATAGTGTAGTAATAAATATGGCTGTACTTGAAAAAGGCAATATTACGATTCATACTGAGAATATCTTTCCCATTATCAAGAAGTCTCTTTATACAGATCACGAAATCTTCTTGCGGGAATTAATTTCTAACTCCGTTGATGCTATCTCGAAACTAAAAATGGCATCCTTGGCAGGGGAGGTGAAGGGAGAAATTGCCGAACCCCAAGTTAAGATCGCCGTAGACAAAACTAAGAAAACTCTCTCTGTTGCCGATAACGGTATTGGGATGACTACCGATGAGGTCAAAAAATATATTAATCAAGTCGCTTTCTCTAGCGCAGAAGACTTTATTAAAAAATATGAGAAAAATGCTAACGAGCTCATTGGTCATTTTGGGTTAGGTTTTTATTCGTCCTTTATGGTGGCACAAAAAGTAGAAATCGATACCCTTTCCTGTCAAGAGGGTGCAACTGCGGTACATTGGTCTTGTGATGGTTCGCCAGAGTTTGAATTAACCGAAAGCGATCGCACTACTGTGGGGACAACTATTACCCTTACCCTACAAGATGATGAACTTGAATACGCCGAACCCCAGAGGGTTAAACAGTTAGTTAAAACTTACTGTGACTTTATGCCTGTCAAGATTGTTCTTGACAACGAACAAATCAATAAACAGGAAGCACTGTGGAAAAAATCTCCCCAAGATTTAACTGACGAAGATTATTTAGAGTTCTATCGTTATCTATATCCCTTTCAAGAAGAGCCTTTATTGTGGGTTCATTTAAATACTGATTATCCCTTTTTACTCAACGGAATACTTTACTTTCCCAAACTCAAGCCCGATGTAGATTTTTCTAAAGGGCAAATTCAACTTTTTTGCAACCAAGTATTTGTTAGTAAACATTGCGAAGAGATTATCCCTGAGTTTTTGATGCCGTTGCAGGGGGTAATTGATAGTCCTGATATACCTCTTAACGTATCCCGTAGTGCTTTAACTAACGATCGCACTGTCCGTCGCATTGCTGACTTTATCACCAAGAAAATTGGTAATCGTCTCAAATCTCTTTATAACGAAGACTTTAACAAATACGTCAGTTGTTGGTCGGATGTCGGCACTTTTGTCAAATACGGTGCAATTAGAGATGAGAAATTTAAGAAGCAGGTAGAAGATTTAATTATCTACCGTACTACTTATCAAGCAGATACAGCAAAAGCAGAAGAAGCACCCAAAATAGAAGTACAAACTGCTGAAGACGATGCATGGTCAGATGTTTCTGATAACAAAGACAGTGCAACAACTGAACCCTATACTACTCTCCAGCAATATCTAGAACGCAACAAAGAAAAGCAGGAAAACCGTGTTATTTACTGTAGCGATCCTGCTACTCAAAATACTTACGTCGAACTCTATAAAAATCAAGGTTTAGAAGTTCTCTTCCTCGATTCCTTTATCGACACCAATTACTTTATTCCCTTCCTTGAAAGAGAATATTCTGAGGTCAAGTTTGCTCGTGTTGATTCGGAACTAGATGATACTTTAGTAGAAGAAGACAAGGCACAGGAGATTGTCGATCCTAATACCAACAAAACTCGCAATGAACTAATTAAAGAGTTGTTTGAAAAGGCGATCAACAAACCCAGAGTCAACATTAAAACTCAAGCAATTAAGTCTGACGATCCTCAAGGTACTCCTCCAGCAATGGTCTTATTACCTGAAGCTATGCGACGGATGCAGGAAATGGCAGCTTTAATGCAGGAAAAAATGATGTCATTCCCCGAAGATCATATTTTGATGATCAATACGTCACATCCTTTAATTCAAAATCTTTTGGACTTAAATAAAAGCACAATTATTCAAAGTGGCGACGACTCTAATTCTATGGTTAACCTAATGTGCAATCACATTTATGACCTAGCTTTAATGTCGCAAAAAGCCTTTGATGCTGATGGAATGAAAGCTTTTGTACAGCGTTCTAATCAAGTATTGACTAATTTGACTAAGAAGTAAAAAAGCTGTTAACTGCTTAACAAGTATTTGGTTTAAGAACAAGCAAGAACGGGTTAATTCCCGTTCTTTTTTTACGTAGGGCTTGCTCAAGGGCAAAAATAGACAGAAATTAAGTTTTAAACTTTAATCTTGTTCAGTTCTAGAGCGATTACCCGAAGGGTACGCTACGCGATCGCTCTAGGATAAAAATCAAATAATATCTTAGGTCTAACTTTGGCTATAATAATGGATCGTGGTATATAGTCTGAGGTTAATTATGGCTCGTAGATGTCAAGTAACAGGAAAGAAAGCAAATAATGCGATGGCGGTTTCCCATTCTCATCGCCGTACTAAAAAATTACAGGGTGTAAATTTACAGTGGAAAAGAGTTTGGTGGGCAGAAGGAAATCGTTGGGTTAGATTGCGCTTATCTACTAAAGCGATCAAAACTTTAGAAAAAAAAGGAATTCATGCTATGGCAAAAGAAGCAGGTATCAATCTTAATAAATATTAAATCGATTTCCTATTTTTCTAGTCTTGCTCAATAGAAAAACAGCATTATTATACATATAGATGATTTTAGCAGTCTCATCTCTAACTTTTGGATTATGCCCTGAGCGCAATTAGCAAAAATCCTAGTTGTTGTTTGTTGACTGCAATTTTGCTGTAAATTACATATTTTATATATTTACATTATTTACATACATATTTACACTGTCTGTAAAACTGGATTTGGTTTAGCTGGCACGATAAGCGGGGAAAAACTGGGATTGTTTTAACTCTTCTACAGATTTATTAATAGACTTGGCTCTAGATTTAAGCAGATCGTTATACCGATGATTATCTACTACCGATCTTAAGGTTAAAAATTCGTGTCTTTGTTTAGAAAACCCTGATTTAAAGGTGTATAAGTTATCTTTTTTGCCTCCAACACCACCACCTATATGCAAATATTGGTTACCTCTGTCTTTTGCCCACAAACGCATATGATGCAGTAATAAGTTAAAGGGAGATTGCTTGAGAAATTCAGTCTTTGTTCCTCCTAAATGGGCTTGAACAATACCACAAGATTCAAAAAACAAACTGCTGCAAACTATCTTACCTTCCGATTCTACAACTCCTAAATGCAGTTTATCTCCAAGTTTCAGAAGATCTTCAAAATAGTCACGACTAAAATAATAGGTGTCTTTAGCTTTTACCCTTTTCATAGTCTCTTCGTAGATGGCAATAAACTCATTCATGTAGTCAGCGTAGGGAACTGTTCTGGCGGTCAATCCTAATCTAGTGCATTTGTTAATTGTACTTTGGTGTCCTCTACGAGTTTTTGCCCAAATCTGATCTTCATCTAAGGTCAAATCTATGGAGACAGTCTTACCATTTTCTTGAAAAGGATTTGAGTTGAAAATATCGGCAAATTTTTCGCCTAAAATTGGGTGTAATCTTAGAAAAGCCGAACAAATATCTCTGTCGTGTAAAGTCTGACGAAATTTTTCGAGAGCAAAATCAGCAAACCCAGGTGTATTTTGAGCAACTTCGCTAATCAGAATACCAGGATAACCATAGGGAGAAATAACATCATAAATTGTTGCTCGATCGCAATTGACAATATCCGCACAAGAACGTAATAAATAGGGAGCAAAAAAAATTTTGTCTCCGTCCTCTAACAAAAAGGCTTGAGGGATGGTTTCGGTGCGTTTACTATCTAAGGCTACATAATCTGGCAGATGATATACGTCATGAGGTAATTTATCTAGAGTTGCTGACCAAGAAGGGTTTCTGACATCTAAGATTGCAATCTTCATTATTTGTTAGGCGATATTTATTGATTTTTGAGCTTAATTGTTGATATTAGACTGACTGTTTGCAAAATTAGCTAGGCTTTTAACTAGGCAGATAAAAATGAACTAACTAAGAGTAAAAACACTCAAATTAGAGATTCTCAAGTCCAGATTTACTAGTTATTAAGCTTTTGGTTTTACAACCTACGATGCTGACCAGACAACGGGAAACACCTCAGGATCGCTAAAGTCAGGGTCACCATTAGGTAGACGACGACATAACTGTTCATCAAAAATGTGAATTTCTCGACCTTGGTGATTAGTATAAGGTCGGTAGTGATTATCTTTGTCTTGGAGATGAACCGCTAATGCTTGGCGATGTTTTTGGCTGAGATTGGGATAGCTGCCGTGAATTGTCCAACAGTGATGAAAGCTAACTTGTCCTTTTTTGAGAGTCATCGGAACTTTGACTACTTTTTTCCCCTCAGCCTGAAACCGTTGTGTAAGATTAGTCAAATTAGAGTCATTAAAATGTCTCATATCTTGTAAGCCTGACCACTTATGGCTTTTATCTAAGACTACTAAAGGGCCTCGTTCTTCATCGCAGTCGTGAAAAGGAATCCAAGCGGTTAAAAGACGGTCGGAATTACAAGTTCCCCAATAAGCTCGATCGCTATGCCAACCAACGGTAGTATTAATTTTGCTATTGGTCTTAGAAGCTGGTTTATAGACTAGTTGATCGTCCAAAATACGGATTTCATCAGTTCTGGCTAACCTAGCAGCGATCGCTCCAATAATAGGCTGTAGGGCTAATTGCCT
>JASJDX010000447.1 GCA_030064975.1 Pleurocapsa sp. MO_192.B19 | reverse complement strand
TTAGTATCTAATAACACAAACTTTGCCACAGTGCTGAGATTAGATAACTTAATATCAGCAATAGTAATTAATTCTCAGCAATAACCCCACAAGATGCAAAGTTCGTTGAAAAGAATTGTGGGCATTATTAGCGCAATGCGGATGGCAAATCTAATTACTCGTCCCACAGCGGTCGATTTTCTAGAAAATAAGGATGAACGTAATTATCTAGATGAGGTTTTAGGTCAAATTAATGTTCAACTTGATGAATTAGTAATTACTTCAGGCTCTCCATTAATTGGCAAAACAGTCAGTAGATTAGAAATACAAGGCAGAAGTTATTTTCTCATTGTTGCCCTGCGTCGCCAAGATGGTACTTTAATTAAAAATCCCCAACCTAGAGTTATTTTGGAGGTTGGAGATAGAGTGATTGTTATGGGGCATCAAGGTGATATTCCTCGATTTGCTAGGACTAATGAATTAAAAAGCAAAATGCGCTATCGAGGCTCTAGTATTAGTTAATTGGAAACTGACTCGGAATTAATGTTAATTAGTGATTTCTCTTCACCTGAAGCTTTAAGCTTTAATAGTCGTAGATTTCTGTTTCTAGCAAATACCTTCTACTGTTTCCAAGATTGTCCCCTCTGGGATTTTCTTCTACTAGCTCTAAATCTAATTCTGAGTCAGATCCTGATTGAAAAATACTAAATTCAGGTAATTCTTGTAATTCATCTTCAAGCGAAAGAGATTCATGTTCACTGGAAAAATCCCAATGAGTTTCTCCAGTTCCAATACCTTCTAGATAACCATCACTGTAATGATTTTCTGTTGATGCTTCTAAAGAATTTGTCTGAGCATTTGTAGGCAGAACATAAGAGTTGGCCAGTAAAAAACTTGTGGCGATCGCTAAACTCAATCGCACGACAACTGCATTTTTGCTGATTTTTTTGATTAGAATGAGCATAAAAATTTTGAATTAATCTCAATTAAAAATTTATATTTTGATTTTAAATTTTTTTTTCTCTCACCACATCTTTAGAAAGAAATATTTAGGGTTAGTTTTCAGTAATTTTCACTACCTGTCTTTTTTGACAGGTGATAGTAGTTTATTTAGCTCGATACCCTTCCATTCCTGTAAGTATCGCTAGATTTAAGCGTTTGGTAGCAAAATATACAGGTTTTTTGAGAACTAAACTTCTAATCTGTTAACAAAATAGCTATGAAATAAATATCCATAGCATTGATGCGATCGGCTTAGAGGAGTGCGCTGAGCGCAATCGCAAGTTGCAATTTGGAAGTTGATTAATGAAAAGGCATTATTCAGTCATAGTTGTGGGAGGCGGTCAAGCTGGTCTTTCGATTAGCTATTGTTTAAAAAATAAAAGCATTGACCACATTGTCCTGGAAAAAAATCAAATTGGCTATTCTTGGCAAGAAAAACGCTGGGATACTTTTTGTTTGGTAACACCTAATTGGCAATGTACTCTTCCTGGCTATCACTACCCTGGTGAAGATCCTGAAGGCTTCATGATCAAAGATGAAATCGTTGAATATATCAAAGACTATGCTAAATCTTTTAATCCCCCAATTAAAGAAGGAATTGAAGTATTACAAGTCAGGAAAAACAAATATCAGGGATTATTTGAGTTAACTACTTCGATAGGCAACTATACAGCGGATCAAGTTGTAATTGCTACTGGTAGTTATCATCAGGCTAAAGTACCGAGAATGGCGGAAAAACTCCCCGAAGATATTGTACAGTTGCATTCTTCTGAATACAAAAATCCTCATTCTTTATCAGATGGAGAAATATTAGTAGTTGGTACTGGTCAATCGGGTTGTCAGATTGCCGAAGACTTACATTTAGCAGGAAAGAAAGTTCATCTCTGTGTTGGTGGCGCACCTCGTTCTGCACGGAGATATCGGGGAAAAGATGTAGTTGATTGGTTAGACCAACTAGGATACTACGATCTGACCATTGACGAACATTCCGATCGAGAGAATGTCAGAACTAAGACCAATCACTATGTTACTGGTCGTAATGGTGGTCATGAAATCGATTTGAGGACATTCGCCTTAGAAGGAATGCAATTATATGGATCTTTGAAGGATATTAGAGGATACAGCTTAAGATTTAAACCTAACCTCAAGCAAAACCTCGATCGCGCTGATGATGTTGCCGCCAGCATCAAAAAAACCATCGATGAATTCATTGCTAAAAACGATATATCGGCACCGACAGAAGCACCCTATCAACCAGTTTGGCAACCAGAAACAGAAATTTTAGAACTTGACTATCGCCAAGCCAATATTAATACTGTTATTTGGTGTATTGGTTATCAAACAGATTTTAGTTGGATAGAAGTTCCTGTATTTGATGGCAAAGGCTACCCCAGTCACGATCGCGGTGTAACTAGCGTTACTGGTTTATACTTCTTAGGACTTCCTTGGCTATATACCTGGGGTTCGGGAAGATTTTCGGGAATAGCCAGAGATGCCGAATATATTTGCGATCGTATTGTTGCCAAAACAAAATATGCCTATCCAGGTACATTGTTGGCTGTAAATGAAGCTGCGATAGGCTCATAGGGACAAGGCAATGCCTTGTTCCTACACAAATTGATCTTAAAACTATTTGAGGAAATAAACTATGCCTGAAGTTACTACCCCCGCACATAAAGCTGGTGATTTTTTTGTAGATTATGAAGAAAAGGTATTTCCTGATGTCCAAGCTGAACCTGGAGAAAAAGCTTTAGTTACTTTTCATACCGTTGCTTTTGAAGGTTCGATCGGTTTAGTAAATTTACTTCAGGCTACCCGTTTAATTCGCAAAGGTTTTGAGACTTCAGTATTACTTTACGGTCCAGGAGTAACATTAGGAATACAACGAGGCTTTCCTAAAATTGGTGATGAGTCTTTTCCTGGTCATCAGGCGATGAACAATCAACTAATCAAAATCATGGAAGAAGGCGCTAAAGTTTATGCCTGTCGCTTTGCACTCCAAGCATTATATGGACATGGGGAACCTTCTTTAATTCCTGGGATTACGCCAATTAATCCCTTGGATGTCTTAGATATTGTGCTGCTGCATCGCAAGGAAGGTGCATTTATCTTAGATACCTGGACAACTTAAATCAGTTATCAGTTATCAGTTATCAGTTATCAGTTATCAGTTACAAATTACTATTAACAATCAACCATCAACTGTCAACAAATGATGGATTACTCACGAACCATTAAAGCTGCCGCCGTACAGATATCCCCTGTCTTATATAGTCGTGAAGGAACAACCGAAAAAGTCTTAAAGGCGATCGCCGATGCAGCTAAAGAAGGGGTTCAGTTAATTGTTTTTCCTGAAACTTTTATTCCTTACTATCCTTATTTCTCTTTTATTCAGCCCCCAGTGTTGATGGGAAAAGAACATATGCGGTTGTATGAGGAAGCGGTAGAAGTTCCTAGCCCTGTTACTGAAGCAGTAAGTAAAGCAGCTAAAGCCAAGGAGATGGTAGTTGTCTTGGGAGTTAACGAACGGCATGGGGGTTCGCTATACAATACTCAGTTAATCTTTGATGCTGATGGTAGTTTATTACTCAAGCGACGTAAAATTACTCCTACTTACCACGAACGAATGGTTTGGGGACAGGGAGATGGTTCGGGATTACAAGTATTAGATACGGCTGTCGGTAAATTGGGGGCTTTAGCCTGTTGGGAACATTACAACCCTCTAGCTAGATATAGTTTAATGGCGCAACAGGAACAAATCCACTGCGCCCAATTTCCTGGTTCGATGGTGGGACAAATCTTTGCTGAACAGACAGAGGTAACGATAAGACATCACGCCCTAGAAGCTGGTTGTTTCGTAGTTAACTCCACTGGCTGGCTAACTCCCGAACAAATTGCGGAAATCTGTCCCGACGAAAAGTTACAACGGGTGTTGACTGGTGGCTGCTACACGGCAATTATCTCCCCTGAAGGCGTTCTCCTGTGCGATCCCATCACGGAAGGAGAAGGAATGGCGATCGCAGATTTGGATTTCTCTTTGATTACCAAACGTAAACGAATGATGGACTCAGTAGGACATTATTCCCGTCCCGATTTATTACAACTTTGGGTGAATAAACAGCGGCGTAGTGTGTGGCAACAAACGCCAAGCAATCCGATTCCAGTGGCGGGAAATGTGGCTGAAAATAATGATTACCCTCAAGAAATCGATTCTTCTGATGGACAATCAGCAGCAAGATCAGAATCTACCAAAAAAATGCCAGGTGAAGCACACCCTTCTTTACCCAAAATAAATCAATGGATAAAAGAAAATTAGTTACAGAATTACAGTCCCAAGGTTTAAAATTAATCGCTCATAATCAGGGTGTAGCAGGTAGAATAGGCGGTGCAGGACCATCGGATCATAAGGCTGTGACGATAGACGGTACAACAGTAATGATACCTGTTTATAACGATATTGCAGCAGAATCGCCCTACACAGTAGGGGCGAACGGCTGTTCGCCCCTACAACATGAATCGTCCTTACATAAAAATAATAAGGCGATCGCCTCTATTGAATTTCCTCAACAGCCTAAATTTTATAATCTCAAAACTGCTGACGGGGTTCCTTACAATCATATCGCCCTGTTACATAGCCATAACGTCCTGGCTACAACGGTTTTACAAACTTGCATACGTTACAGTAATCGCAGTACATCCTGTCAGTTTTGCGCTATTGAACAATCACTAGAAGCAGGAAAAACTATTGCTCAAAAAACACCAGAACAATTAGCCGAAGTAGCAGAAGCAGCAGTCAGATTAGATGGGGTAGAACATTTAGTGATGACTACAGGTACACCCAACACTACTGATAGAGGTGCAGCTTATTTAACCAAATGCGCTCAAGCTGTAAAAGCCAGAGTTAACTTACCCATTCAAGCACAGTGTGAACCTCCTAATGATTTTATTTGGTTTGAATGGATGAAAATTGCGGGGGTAGATAGCTTAGGAATGCACTTAGAAGTAATTGAACCGAGGGTGCGCGATCGCATTATGCCAGGTAAGGCTAAAGTATCCATTGATTATTACTTCCAGGCATTTGAAGCGGCAGTAAAAGTCTTTGGTTGGGGACAAGTCAGCACTTACATTTTGGCTGGTTTAGGAGACAGTTTAGAAACAATTATTAGCACTTGCGATCGCCTTATTAAAATTGGTGTCTATCCTTTCGTTGTCCCCTTTGTTCCAATTACAAATACTCCTTTAGCCGCTCATAAACCCCCCAGTAGTGAATTTATGTACACCATCTATCAACAAGTAGGTGCAATGTTAAACCATGGGGGAATGTCATCCCAAAATATTAAAGCAGGTTGTGCCAAATGTGGTGCTTGTTCGGCATTATCTGCATTTGAAAATATTAATGACCAATGACTAAATACCAATTCAAACTAGCTTTATCTCCAACCCATATAAAAGCTTACTTTTTACTAAGACAACAAATCTTCTGCCAAGAACAAGGTATCTTTGAAACAAGCGATCGCGATGAATATGACTCAATTGCTTATCCTATTGTTGCAATTAATCACGATAACAAAGTTGTCGGAGTTGTCAGGATTTATGAAACTACTTGAGCCAAGTCTCTAAATAAGTAGCTATGCAATGCCAAATTTTAATGCCAAGTTTATTTTTCTCAAAACAGTTATTCAAGCAGATAAAGATAAATCGTGATCAGCAGCCTTCTGACTTCGTTTTTAGACAAAGGCTTTAGTTTCAATGCTTTCTACTACAATCGACTCTTTCTCTTGCTGTAAAATAGGAGTCTGAACAAGTAAGATGGAACAGGGAGCGTGATGCACGACATAATTACTAACACTGCCGAGAAACATCTTTTTCAAGCCTGAATATCCCTGTCTACCAATGACGATTACATCTGCATTACAAGATTGGGCAAACTCGCAAATAGTAGAACTAGGATGACCAATAATTTGACTAGTCTCAGTTTGTACTCCTGCTGAGATCGCTTTCTTCCCATAAAAACGGAGTGATTCTAATCCTTTTGGTTTAAAAAGCTTCCATTCTCTCTGATATACTTCATTTGCCCTACGCATTATTTGAGGATCGAGGTGAATGCAATTATCTGTACAGGGGGGGAAATAAGAAGATAGCATCGAACTACCTTCTTCTTCTGAAGATAAAACATGGAGTAGTATCAGATTGGCGTTAGCAGATTTGGCTAAAGAAATAGCTGTATCCAATACCTTTTGACTGACTGCCGAGAAATCGATTGCTACTAAAATTTTGTCAAACATCTTTTTTACCTTTGCCTGTCAAGTTTTTTTATGTTGTAAATCAATAATTTGAAGAACTTGTGAGGGTAGCTACACTAATAATTTAGTAATATTTATTAACCAGTAGACCTTTGGCAAAAGTAGATTTTTATGGTAACAGAAATAACTGACTCTTCTATGCCAATCACTCTTCAATTAGTAAAAGCTAAGAGCTAACAAAACCGAGATTTTTGATTTATGCCAGAGGTCTAGTAATTTCTATTCCCGTTAATCTTCAAATTTGACAACTCAGCAATCGTGCTAAAAAATAATTAGTCATCTTACTGTAAATGATAGAAATTTATTTATTTTTTTAATATAAAAGTACTATTTAACTATCTTGGCTACACTACCAGTTCATCTTGCCAAGTTTTAGTGCAAACGACGAATAATTCTACTCCATATTCATCAGACTGAAT
>JASJDX010000446.1 GCA_030064975.1 Pleurocapsa sp. MO_192.B19 | reverse complement strand
ATATAGCCTTTCTCACTCTTTGTGAGGTACGCCCCAATTAGCTATTAGCCATTAGCTATTAGCTAAAACCAGGGTATCAGACTGTACCTCATTCAAATGAGAATCGCTATATTTGGTATTAAGAATATCTGAAAAGTTATATTTGATAAATTTCTGCTAGTTTTTGCCTCCCAGCCCTCAACAGCTTGAGGGCTGGGAGGCTTTGATGTAATGCTTAACGGCTTAGGCTTGAACCCATACTGATACAGAACCCCCCAGACAAGGAAATTCACCCCACCCCCATTCATTGGTATAAACTGGCTCTTCAATATGTTCGGTTAAATCGTCAAATTTGGCGTTGGGCTTACCCACTTCCATCCACTTGCTGCCACCAGCACCATCGCTCATAACTACCGCCATCCCTTGAGGATGTTCTCGATCTCCTAATCGCGTCCAACCAATGATGTTCCAATGATCGAAGTAGTCGTATTGTTCGCCATAGGCATATTTCTGACGAGCGTAGAGGAATTTATCAATTAGCCAACGATGGGAAACAAGATAAATATCATAACCGCGATCGCTATAGTCTGCGCCAAAATAATCTGTATAGAAGACGCAGGGATACCCTTCCTGACGTAACAAAATCAGAGCATAAGCTAAGGGCTTAAACCAGGGTTCGACAGGAGATTCTAAAGCTTGTAAAGGCTGTGAGTCATGGTTTTCGACAAATGTTACCGCATGGGTAGGACGTTGTTGCATCATCGTACCGTCCAGAATACGACGCATATCGTAGTGTCCTCCAGACTTACTGGCGATATGAAAATTGTAGTGTAGCGGCACATCGAAAACTGACATTCTGCCACCAACGGCATCAACATACCAGTGCAAGGTATTAATATCGTTAAACCAATATTCCCCCACGACATACAAATCCTTGCCCACATGATTTTCCAAAATATCGATCCATTCAGGAAAGAACCAAGAGGAAATATGTTTGATCGCATCTAACCGAAAACCATTGACTTTGGTGGTATCGAGATACCATTTACCCCAGCGAATCATTTCATCTCGTACTTCTTGCATCTGGAAATCAACATCGCAACCCATTAAGTAGGCAAAGTTACCGTTTTCGAGAGCAACGTAATCATCAAACTGCTTGCCTTCAAAAAGATAAATTGTACTTGAGTCTTGGGTGTACTTATCATAATCTACTGCGTCAAAGTGCCACCAATGCCACTCAAAATCTGAATATTGGCCTTGACGACCAGGAAAAGTATAGTGAGTATAAGACTCGATATCCCGTGTTCCTCCTTTGGGGTTAAGGCGATCGCTCTGGGAAAAAGGTGTTGCTTTGATGATTTCTGTAGCATCTCCTCCCATTCGATGATTGAGGACTGCATCGGCATAAACTTGCATTCCCGACTGTTGAAGTGCGTCAATTGCCGCTAAATATTGCTGGCGATCGCCATACTTGGTGCGAGTTGAACCTTTTTGTTCAAATTCTCCCAGATCGTACATATCATAGACACCGTATCCTACGTCATAACTACCTGCAAATCCTTTGTAGGCAGGGGGCAACCACATAGCGGTAAAACCTGCTGCTGCTAATTCTGCTGCTTGATTTTTGACTTGATTCCACAGTATTAAATCGGGATCGATATACCAGTGAAAAAACTGCATCATTACGCCGTTGACTTGAGACATTTCCTTTCTCTTCTTCTACGAAAATGACTAAATTGCTGCTGATAAAAAAAGAGTACTGATTGTCTCCTTTGCTTATCGCTTAATTTAAGTTTCAATCGGGAAGAACTAGAGAAGAAAATCGGCTCAAACAGTTTTCACTGAAATCTTGCACCAAATGCTGTAACTAACTTATGGTATTAGGTTAAAGGTAAAAGCGCATCGCCCCGTCAGAGCAAGAAGGTGAATAATTAGCTATCAGCTTAATTCAATTCAATCTAACTTCAGTTTCCGTTTGACTTAAATGAGAAGTATCAGCATAAAATTCTAATTCCCAACTATTATAGCCACGAACAATTTTAGTTAAACAACAAAGCGCAACTTTAAAAGAGGGAACATCAGTTACTAAACCTTGAGTAGCACCAAATACCGATGCACCATGTCCAACAAGTAAAATATCTGCGGAAAATTCGTTTACTAGGTGTCTAACTGTTTCTCCTGTGCGTTGATTAACGTCAGCTTCGCTTTCAGGATACTGAGGAGATAAATAAGATTGATAACTCCAATCAATTAAAGGATAAGCTTCTGCTAAAAAATCTCTGGGTTGGATTTCAGGGGTTTCAGTCATCCATTGAGGATTGTGCCATTCTCCCAAGCCAGCTTCGAGTTTAATAGGTAAATTTAAAACTTGGGCAACTTCGTTAGCAGTTTGGATAGTACGTAAAAAGGGTGAAGCAAAAATATGAGTGATGTTTTCATTTTTTAGTCTTTGTCCTAACTCTGTTGCTTGCACCAAACCATCTTCCGATAGAGGAGGATCGTAACGTCTGGCTGCGGTATTAAACCATTCGGGATTAACAAAGTCGAGACGGTTGCCATGTCTGGCTATCCAAACTGTTGGGGACATTATCTAGATTCAATATAAAGTACTATGATTGTCGATTAATATCAAGTAAAAGTTCAGTCTTGGTGTCAAATATAAGATGTTTAGTATAGCTGACACCACGATAGGTATAGTAATGTATTGGTCTAATCAAGATAACTTTATTAGAATCGTGATGATTTGAAATACGGTATTTAGCTAGGTTGATGGCAGAATCAAATTGTTTGGGTTCAACTGCTGTCTTGTGAATTTGGTAGTTAATACCACGGTAGGTTAGTTTCATAATAGTTTCTCAGTAATAAAGTCAAGGAAATCATTGATTACCATTCAATATGTATGAAACTAAGAAAACTTGCAGTACCTACTCAAAACAAATTAACGATTGCGCTACGCGCACTGGCGAAGCAGATCGCGTAGCGTATACGTAGTCTAATCGCCTTGAATTTTGCTAATTAACAAGAATAATTTGGCTTGGCCACTACGCTTAATGCGATTACGCTGCGCGCTTGCACAAGAGATGGGTGTACCCTTACGGATCGCATCTCAAAAAACATTAATCAATAATTTTACCTACAACCAAGAGAGTCACGAGTATCTACTCCAGTTTGTGGATTAACTCCAGAAGCATTTTCACAGAGTTGTTTAACCTGCCATTTCTCCAAAACTGCCAAGGAAAAATCAGCCCCCTTGATCTTAGCTCCTTTAAAAGTGGAAAAAGATAAAATAGACTCTTGGAAATTAGCATTGGTTAAATCTGCGCCATCAAAGTTAGTCAGATAGCCAAAACCATAGCTAAAATCTGCATTCCTTAAATTGGCATCTTTTAAGTTAGAAGCGTTAAAAACTGCACCTCTAATATCTGCATTACTAAAATCTGCTCCTTCAAGGTCAACTTTAGCAAAATCCACACTCTGCAAAACTTTACCCGAAAAATCTTTATTCTTAAAATCAGATTCACTATAAGTTGAAGGAGTGACCGAAGAAGAACTTCCTGCTATGGCTGGTAAGGGAAAAATTAATAGAATTAACAGCAACAAAAATGCGCTCAGTCGGAGAAAATATTTCATGGATAATTTTATGTTTAAGCAAACCTAGCTTAGAAGAATACAGTTTCTCATTGTAAATCTTCTTCTGTCTTCAGAGCGAGCAATCATTTTCTCAATAAACAAAATCAATGATGGAAAACAGTAACCCAATGGATTTTTCGAGTCTACTACAACAACTTCTAGATCGACAATCGCTGTCTCAAGCTCAAGCATCGCAACTAATGCAGGGATGGTTACAAGAAGAAATTCCCACCGTATTATCTGGGGCAATTCTTGCAGCTATCCAGGCTAAGGGAGTTTCCGCCGAAGAGTTAGCAGGGATGGCACAGGTACTTAAAGCTCAATCTCTTCAACAACAGGGAATTAAATATGATTACCCAGTTATAGATACCTGTGGAACAGGAGGCGATGGTGCTTCTACTTTTAATATTTCCACCGCGGTAGCTTTTATTGCCGCAGCAGCAGGGGTCAAAGTTGCTAAACACGGTAATCGTTCTGCTTCGAGCAAAGTCGGTTCTGCCGATGTTCTAGAATATCTAGGGGTTAATTTAACTGCTGCCTCAGATAAGGTTCAAGCAGCAATTCAGGAAGTCGGGATTACTTTTCTTTTTGCTCCTGGCTGGCATCCTGCAATGAAAAGCGTTGCACCACTAAGGCGTACTCTCAAAATTAGAACAGTATTCAATCTTCTCGGTCCATTACTAAACCCTCTTTGCCCAACAGGTCAGGTAATTGGAGTTTATGATAGTATGTTTCTCAATAGTATGGCAGAAGCCTTGAATATACTCCAAACTCCTAAGGCAATCGTGCTACACGGTAGAGAAAAACTAGACGAAGCAGGACTAGGAGATGCTACCGATTTAACTATGCTGAATAATGGTAAAGTTACCCCAGGTATAGTTAATCCCCGGACTTTAGGGCTAAAACCAGCTCCTCTTAGTGAACTAAAAGGCGGAGAAGTTGCAGAAAATGCCACTATTTTACGTAATGTACTTCAGGGTAAAGGAACACCAGCACAACAGGATGCAGTAGCTTTAAATGCTTCTCTGGCTTTAGAAGTAGGGGAAGTTGTTCCTTTTGGCGATCATCTTCAGGGTGTAACCACCGCCCAAGAAATTATTAGTAGTGGAACAGCCTGGTCTAAATTAGAAGAGTTGGTTAGATTCTTGGGTGGGTGAAACGTTTTCTGTTGGTAAATTGGCAGTCTGGGTAGCTTGATTCACCGTGTTGGTATTCGCTGTTTGAGGTTGAGTTTGTTGAGATCAGGGTTGAGGAGTTGTATTAGCTACGGGACTTAACCCTTCACTAAAGTAAAAGTGGGATAGCTCTTGGCCTTGATAGGAACGTTTTGTAAAACGCCAACCAGGAGAGAGAAATATCTTGGTCACAGTATCACTTTTACCGTGAGTTCTACCAATAGTAATGGGAGCTTTGTTGGGATCTCTTTGAGTAGCAACTAAGACCAATTCATTATCTTGCTCAACTATTTTGAGTAGGTAGTCTGAACCTCTTTCTTCACCGCCTATTCTAATTGAGTAACCGTTGCTATCAGTTGCTCGAAGACAGTGACCAGTAAAATCAAAATTCATTAATAGAGGATTAACTAGAACAGGCGTAATTCCTTGTTCTTCCCAACATTTATCCTTACCTGGTACTTGTTCAATAACTATTAAGTTGTATCCATGTCTATAAGGAGCAGCGATCGCAATCATTTTATCTTGATCTATTTCTTTTTCATCAAAGATGCTAGCATTTGCTGACGGCATCACTACAAAATTAGCAGCAATTATATTGAAAACAAATGTTAGTTTTAGTAGCGCAGAAGATTTCATTGTTTGTTCTCTCTTTTTATTGAAAATAAACTAATTTAAAAATGTTTTGCTGATTATTAAATAATCTATAATACTCATTTCAAATCATGACCAAAATATCTTGGCTTAAGAAATACATGGCTGATTTTAATTTCATCAAAAGCAAGATTAAAGTTATATACTTTGAATGAAATAATGTTAAAAAACTTTTTTCTAGACTTTATTGGCTGTTTAAAAAACTTTTGTGTACCACATATACAATGTGGCACAGTTCAAAAAACATCGTCAATTAAAAATGTTATGTTTTACCTAAAAAATATTTTCACCCTTCTTGGATGTCAATAAAGTTTGTAAAACATCTAAATACTCTTCTTAGACAACTTTAGCTCCAGTATTTAAACTTACATTTATCAAATAAATCTGCTATATCTGTAAAAATAAGATTAAACTCTAGTTGAATATACTTAATTGAGGAAAAATAAAAAGTGATTGACCCAAGCTTAAAACTATCGGGGGATTACCCTTCAGGTAGATTTGGCGATTGGCTTGGCCACCGCGCTCCGAGCGATCGCAACTCTAGTCAATAACTGATGTTACGCAGCTAAACGGGATTTCAATAGTTTCAGTAATTAGTTTAGAACGAAATATTAGGAGTTTCAGTCCTGACGCAATACCGTTCGGTTAAGCCCCCCAGCCCCCAACTTTGGGGGAGCTAGATTTGTGAAAGTCCCCCAGGATTGGGGGATTTAGGGGGCGAACGAAATAACGTGAGAGACTAAGCGAACAGTATTGAGTCCTGACGTGCATAACATCAGTCAATAATAAAGCGATCGCTCTATGTGCTGCTGATTGAGGTGAACAAATCAGGTTGGAAAATGATGTAGGTAATGCGGTTAAGGCTGTTGAGCCAAATTTAAAAGTATGAGATTTTAAATTTCGGCGATCGCTAAGTTTTAATTATTAGTGAAGACAAAACAAAATAGTAGATAGAAAATAGAAATTGATGTCTACCTACTAATGTAAAAGCTTTACTCTCATGATTGTTCAGGAATAATCATCAGTAAATCTGTAACTCCTAGATCAATTCCTTGTTGATTAATTAGAGTAGATACTTGTCCTCTGTGGTGAGTTTGATGATTAAAAAAATGCTGTATCAGTTGCCCAAAGTTTTTAGTATATTAGAACTCTTGCAAAAGTTTTTTATGGTACGATCATGGGTTATTTTTATTTAAATTTTTGGGAATTAAAATAATGGGAATTGAGAGATTTTTTGAGCAAGTAAAAAGAGCGCAATCGCTAAATAAAAAAATTG
>JASJDX010000445.1 GCA_030064975.1 Pleurocapsa sp. MO_192.B19 | reverse complement strand
GATAATTCACCCTTACCCATATTTGTCGATGAAAGTTGTTTTACTGGTGCGGATATACTTCGACTAGCCAATTCGATAGCCGGAGTTAATCTGAAGATTATGAAAACAGGTGGATTAACCAAAGCAATGCAAGGGATTCAAATTGCTAAAGTCTGTGGCTTGAAAATTATGTTTGGCTGCTATGGTGATAGTAGTTTAGCCAATACCGCTATGTCTCATCTTGCACCCTGGGCAGATTATTTAGATTTAGACAGTCATTTAAATCTAATTGACGATCCCTTTCGCGGAGCAACGATCAAAGCAGGATGTTTATTACCAAATAATCTACCAGGATTAGGAGTAGAGTACTGTGCTGACAGCTAAAAATCGTGTGGTAATTTTGCTAGAGGATGGAATCAAAGGTCACCATGGCAAAACTGGATTAGCTTTTTTGCGCTACAGTAATACAGATATAGTTGCGGTAATCGATCGCACTTGTGCTGGCAAGTCTTTGGAGGAATTAACCCAAATCCAGCAAAATGTTCCTATTGTTGCCGATGTTCGAGCAGCCTTGGTATATAAACCCGATGCTCTACTAATTGGGATTGCACCTTCGGGGGGGCAACTGCCACCCAGTCTATACCAAGAGATAACTATCGCGATCGACGCAGGTATATCAATAGTTAATGGTTTACATACTTTGCTGGCGCCTCAGTTTCCTAATTTACAGCCTGGGCAATGGATTTGGGATATTCGTCAAGAACCTCCTGGGTTAAGTATCGGTCAAGGTCAAGCACGATCGCTCGATGCCCTAAGAATCTTAACAGTAGGTACAGATATGGCGATTGGGAAAATGTCTACTAGCCTAGAATTATATCGCGCAGCATTGGCTCGGGGCATCAAAGCTCAATTTATTGGCACAGGACAAGCAGGAATTGCGATCGCAGGACAGGGAATTCCTCTCGATGCAGTAAGGGTAGATTTTGCCGCAGGGGCAGTGGAAAAAACCGTTTTGGACTTAGCAAAAGACCAAGATTTAATTATTATTGAAGGACAAGGCTCTCTCTTACATCCAGGCTCGACTGCTACTCTACCTCTGATTCGCGGTAGTCAGCCTACAGGATTGATTTTAGTCCACCGTGCAGGAGCAAAATATATCCGCGACTTACCCCATGTCTTAATTCCACCCTTACCAGAAGTAATTCAACTCTACGAAACCTTAGCCAGTGCAGGAGGTGCTTTTGGAGAAGTAAGAGTAAAAGCGATCGCTCTTAATACTTTTGGCATGGATTTAACTACAGCCAATAGAGCGATAGAGTCTACCGCAGAGTTAACAAGATTACCTTGTAGCGATGTCGTCAGATTTGGTGGAGATACTCTGTTATCCGCAATTAAATCAGGATGAATAATTTACTTTCGTTAGCAATTTAATGATTAGTTATCTCAAGGGAAAAAAAGTAGAAATTATTAAAACCACTCAAAATCGTCTTTTTTTGATTTTAGAGGTTAATAGTATTGGTTATGAAATGCAGATTTCTTCACGTTTTGCTCGTCAGTTAGACATAGAGCAAGACGAACCGATCCAAATTTTTACTCACTTGCAAATACAAGAAGATAAACAAATTCTCTATGGTTTTTCTTCAGCAGCAGAAAGAGATTTATTCCGTCAATTAGTTGCAGTAAGCGGTATTGGGATGCAATTAGCGATCGCTCTTATTGATACTCTGGGTATTTCGGATCTAGTGGGTGCAATTGTTACTAGTAATATTCCTACTCTGACTAAAACCCCTGGAGTTGGCAAAAAAACTGCTGAAAGAATTGCTTTAGAATTAAAAACCAAACTTGCTCAATGGCACAAAATATCTGGAATGGAAGTTCAGCAACCTGAAGCTGTTTTTGCTCCCAAACCTGAAATTAGGGAAGATTTGGAGATGACTCTGCTAGCTTTAGGCTATACCAACGAAGAAATTGAACAAGTTTTAACTGCTCTTAGCCAAGATAACCAATTACTCAAAAATCCTAACGTAGAAGAATGGATTAGAAGTGCGATCGCTTGGTTAAGTGGAGAGTAGATCGATTAACAATCATCAATTAATCTGCTCGTAAAAATCAATAATCTTCTCAATTACTTCATCGATGGTTAGATTGTCAGTGATTAATTCTATGGCATCATCGGCTTTTTTAAGTGGTGCGATCGCTCTGTTGCTATCCTGTTCGTCTCGTTGTTTAATGTCTTGGGCTAGCTGTTGAAGATCGATATCGTTTCGACCTTGGTTTTGTAAATCTTGCCAGCGTCTTCTTGCTCTTTCGGCGACTGATGCAGTCAAAAATATTTTTAATTCGGCATCAGGAAAGACATTAGTCCCAATATCTCGTCCTTCGGCAATAATACCTCCTTTTTCTCCCCATTGCTGCTGCATCACTACTAGTTTCTCTCTTACGGCAGCCTGAGCCGCGATCGCCGATACGTTAGCCGTAACCTCTGGGGTACGAATGGCATTAGTTACTTCCTGTTCATCGATGTGAACTACGGTAGGCAGATTAACAGCGTTAGGGGAAGTCAATTTTAAGCTGATATTTTCTATTAAAGCGGCGATCGCTCGCTCATCATCTATAGCAATACCAGATTCCATCACTAACCAAGTTACCGCCCGATACATTGCCCCCGTATCCAAATATAATAAACCCAGTTTGTGAGCCACACGACGAGTAACAGTAGATTTTCCTGCCCCAGCAGGGCCATCAATAGCCACAATTGGCTGACGTTTTTGCAACACGATATTATCAATTAAACGAGTAGAACCGACATAAGCGGCGATCGCTAGCAATCCTGAATGCTTAATCTGGTCTAGAGACTGAAGATTAACAGGATCGACTAACTCAACGTATTGAATTGTAACTCCTTCAACGAGACTTAATTCTTGTTGAACTAGGTTAATTAAAACCTTGGCATTCAACTCCCCTTGAGCAAAAGCTGTTGCTGCTTGTTGTAAACTGCGATAGATTTGGGCAGCTTGTTCTTTTTCCTTTACTGTTAAATACTGATTGCGAGAGCTTAAAGCTAGTCCCGATGCTTCTCTGATAATAGGACAAGCAACAATTTTTACAGGAATATTCAAATCTGTTACCAGACGACGAATAATTGCTAGCTGTTGGGCATCTTTTTGTCCGAAATATACGCGAGCGGGCTGGATAATATTCAAAAGCTTAGTCACAATAGTGGCAACTCCTGTAAAAAAACCAGGACGAAATTTGCCACACAATACTTCGCTCATGTTCTGAGGAGGAAGAACAGTAGTAGTATTCGCCAAGACTGTTGTATCTCCAATGCTATTCATTTCTTGAGCATTGGGAGCAAAAACCAGATCGACCCCTAACTGTTGACACAGTTTAAGGTCTCGATCTAATTGGCGGGGATATTCAGCTAAATCTTCTGTGGGAGCAAATTGTAAGGGGTTGACAAAAATACTGACAATAATTAAATCGTTTTCGGCGATCGCCTGTTTAATTAAGCTTAGATGTCCCTGATGTAAAGCTCCCATCGTAGGTACTAAACCTATTTGGCGTTGATGTTTCTGGCGATTAATTACTACATGAGAGCGTAATTCTGAGATTGTTTTTAATAAAAGCACCATAATGTTAATGAGCAATGATCAATTATCAAGGATCATTAAACTTAACACGAGGTGCTAATTCAATACTCAAAACTACAAAGCGTTTATTTTCCTAAGATAGTCACTTCCACTGGAGCAACTCCACTATTAATCATACCCAAAGAGTTAGCAGCAGCAGCCGAAACATCAATTACTCTACCACCAGCATAGGGACCGCGGTCATTTATTCTCACAACAACAGAGCGACCGTTGTTTAAGTTAGTTACTTTGACCCTTGTTCCAAATGCCAGGCTGGGGTGTGCAGCAGTAAAAGCATTTTGATTGTACACTTCTCCATTAGCAGTCAAACGTCCATGAAATCCTGGTCCATACCAAGATGCTTGACCACCAAAGACATTAGCGATTAAAGACTGATTACGCAAAGGAATTATCTGCTGAGTTTTGGATAATTCAAAATTATTTTGTTGCTTCAAATTGGCTTTCTGGGTTGGATCGGCAAAACCAGAAGCTAAATCTAAATCTAGATGCTGATTGGTGGTAGTTTTTAAAGACACCATTTTTCGTGTAGATTTAAGGCTTTGATAACTTGGCCTTGCTTCAACTGTAGAAGTAACTAAGCCGATATTTAAAATACTTAAAAAAGCTGAGATAGCCAGAAATTTACTATTTTTTAGATAATTAATACTCATTTTTTCAAATTTGCTAGTAGATTTAAACAAAATTGCTTGTCATAATTAATTTTTATTAACATCAATCCTAAGATTGATAAAAGCCATTAGGGAATTGTACAAACACCCAAATCAAACTTAAAGTTTTGATAAGTTAAGCTTCAAAACATCTGGCATTAAAGATTTTAAGTGTCGTCGAAATCAGTAAAATAACCAAGGAACTAATTGTTAATCAGGCTCAAATTTAAAATTTTTTAGATAGAGCTGTAATCTTAGATAAAGTAGATTATCAGGAAATTGTAGAGATCGTGGTTAGACTCAAATTGAGTTCAATTAACCCGATTTCCTAACTGACATTACTCATGCTACATTAAGTAGTCACTTTGGTTTAAGCAATAATACTCATGGACTATAAAGACGCTGGTGTTGATGTAGAAGCGGGACGCTCTTTTGTTACTCAAATTCGTAGCTGTGTCGAAAGCACCAACAGACCAGAAGTTTTGGGCGGATTAGGGGGGTTTGGTGGCTATTTTCAGATGCCATCAGGTTATCAAGAACCAGTTTTAGTCTCTGGTACAGACGGAGTTGGGACTAAGCTAAAAATTGCTCAGGAATTAGATTGCCACGATACAGTAGGCATCGATTTAGTAGCAATGTGCGTTAACGATATTTTGACCTCTGGTGCAGAACCGTTATTTTTTTTGGATTATTTGGCTACAGGAAAACTCAATTCGCAACAATTGGCAGGAGTAGTTAAAGGTATTGCCAAAGGTTGCCGTTTAAGTGGCTGCGCTCTTTTGGGAGGAGAAACCGCAGAGATGCCTGGTTTTTATCAGCTAGGGGAATATGACTTGGCTGGGTTTTGTGTGGGAGTAGTAGAAAAAAGCAAGCTGCTCGATGGCTCAAAGGTACAAGTGGGAGATGTTGCCATTGGACTAGCTAGTGCAGGAGTGCATAGCAATGGTTTTAGCCTAGTTAGGAAAATTATCGATCGAGGGGGTTTTTCTTGGTTAGACACTCCAGACATATTAAACGGTAATAGTTTAGGAGCAGAGTTGATTACCCCAACGCAAATTTACGTTAAGCCGATTTTAGAATTTTTAGCCACAGAAACAGAAGTTCATAGCATGGCGCATATTACTGGGGGTGGTTTACCAGAAAATTTACCTCGTAGTTTAAATGAAGGTCAATCAATAGAAATCAAGATTGATAGTTGGACAATTCCACCAATTTTTAGCTGGTTAGCCAAAGCTGGCAAAGTTCAACAAGAAGCGATGTTTAATACCTTTAATATGGGTATTGGCTTTGTACTAATTGTGCCTCCTACTCAAGCTGAGTCTGCTTTAGAATGGTTTAAATCGAAAAATATTGCTAGCTATCAAATTGGCAAAGTAATTACAGGAAATGGTACTTTGTCATTTACTTAGTGATTTTGTGGTTACTCACTCTATTTTTCGCCCTAGAATTACTAAGCTTCTGGTGTTACAGTCAAGCTCGGCAATATCGGGTAGATACCCCCACTGACTAAAGCCATAACGAGAAAATAGCTTGAGACTAGCTTGATTGTGACCAAAAATAAAAGCCAATAAAGTTTTTAGTTGTAATCGGGGACTTTGAGCGATCGCCTGTTCTAAAAGTCTGCTGCCAATACCCTGGTGATGATACGCTGTAGTTACATAAATACTAATTTCTGCCGTATGAAGATAAGCAGGACGACCATAAAAGTTTTGAAAACTTAACCAGCCTAATATTTTATTTGGCTTATTTGGCTCTGCGGCTACCCATAAGGGGCGATTGGCAGTACGGTTATCAAACCAATTTAATCGGCTAGCAACAGTAACAGGTTCAGTATCGGCAGTAGCTTGGCGGTGGGGAATACTCTGATTATAAATATCGACAATTACTGGTAAATCTTGAGCCACAGCATCACGAATATGCATAGGATGATAATTTTTGCTAAAACTAAATTTAGTTTGACATTAAAATAAGGTTGAGAAATAAGCAGTTATAATCGCCATATCCTCGATCTATTAACGCATTCATGAAAGAACGTATCGCCAGATCATTTGATATCTGTGCCAATAAATTAGTGCAATTTAGTAAAAATAAAGGTTATCAATCTTGGTTGGTTTTTCTCTTTATTTTGGCTTTTACTCTCGTATGTCTTATCCCTATTTCTGGTCGTTCCCAGCAATTGCCAACCGAGAGTGGAACTGCAACCCTGAATAAAATTTGCCCAGCAAATGAGTTAAATAATACAAGAGAGCTACGAGGTGTGTGGCTGACTAATGTTGATAGTGAGGTTCTTTTTGACCGCGATCAAACCGCAGATGCGATCGCTCTATTGGCAAAGTCTAATTTCAATAC
>JASJDX010000444.1 GCA_030064975.1 Pleurocapsa sp. MO_192.B19 | reverse complement strand
ATTATGAGTTCGCCAGTTCAGAGTTGGACTTGTTTGTCAGAAGGCTTGCACCTCTACCAAACCTCTTCCGTCCTTAAGGACGGGGCTTGTACCTAAATTCTGAATTCTGAATTCTGAGTTCTGAATTCAGATGGTCAACCTAATTATTTGTAGGATGGGTAGAGCGATAGTGAAACCCATCTATTGCTTACTATTGTTGGGTTGAAGAAAAGAATGAAACCCAATCTAAAAGACATTTTCTGTTTAAGCAGCTAGAAAAGCGAAACAACGCGGTCTTGGGGGTTTCCCCCATGAGCGATTGTTTCAAGAAGCGACTAACAAAACAACTCAAGATAGCCACCAGTGAACTCAAGTCACTGATGAGGCAAGATTTTGCTTGTGCTGCCGATGCCAGGAAAGCTGCTGATAAACTGAGCCACAGTTGGAAATATCATTCCTTAGAATCAGTAGAAATTAAGACTCATGCTCACTACAACAAAGCAGGACGACCTACTAAAAATCAATCTCCTGAATACGAAATGTCCGCTGAAATGCCCTTCTAGCGTCAAAATGAGAATTGCTGATTATTAAGCAGGTAATTTGACTCGCTTTCTAACCACTCTTTAAATAACTTATTAATAATTTCCTGACGTCTTTCAGGGGTCAATTCAGCTTGAATAAAGTCTTTAATTAAAAAGAGATGATACCCAAGGTCTGTTTGAAGCGGACCAAACACTTTTCTTACACTGGCACCAAAGACAGCTGCTGCAACTTCTGGTTTCAAACTCCAGCGAGGAACCTTCCCTTCATAGCCGCAGCGATATCTGCGTTCCTCATCAATATCATATAAGTGAGCTGCTTCATAAAAACTAATTTCCTCTTCTTCAATTTGGTAAAAGATTTCCTGAGCCAGTTGCTCATAGGGAACAACAATTTGATAGAGGATTACCCGATCAAAATCAAGTCGAGTCTGAGCAAAATATTTTGCTACTTCTTTGTCGAATAAATGCGCAGCTAATTTTTTAGCTAGCAGACGAGAGGCAATACCTTTCTCCCACTCATCTGCGGTTATCATCTGCTCCTCTAACCACACTAATGTATCGGAGGCTTTTTCTAAACGCTTTTTGTGACGTATGCTTTCTGCTTCAGTCTGAACTTCTTCTGGAGTGACTGTAATTCCTCTTTCAGCTGCAGCTTGTTCGATGACTTTTCGATATAAAACCTTCTGAGAGATACTCTTTAGGAGCATCTCTTGTTTCAACACATCAATAATTTCTTCTGGCAGCATAGTTGAGAATTTGCCTGTCAATTCGGTCGATCGGGGATATGTAAACATGGTTTATCTACTTAATCCAGATAAGTGGCTAAGGGCAAGAATGCCTATTCCATGAGAATAGAAAGCTCTGATGCCATAAGGAGTTGTCCAAAAACAAGCTCCAACCCGCTTTCTGCGTATTACTGGAATTTGAGAGCCAAAAAACCGAAGTTAATTTTGGGCAAATCCTAAGGGCTGCGAGAGTATTTAAACATAATGCCATAACCTGTTTTATTAAGAGTTGCCATTTTGGCAAGTAAGTTTTTCAGATCTAGTTTACGGTATCACTGCACTATCAGGAGAAGCGGAGAAACAAGTAATAAGTGAATATATCATTTTGATTAATTAATTAAACCAACTTCCTGTAACAGGAGGAGTAAGAAGAATCTCCTGCGATCGCCAGTGAACGCTCTCCCTCTACTAACATTTGTTAGTTTTATTAGTTTTTCTGTATAGGGAATAACTATATTTCTAAAATTATGCCAAAATGGCAACATTTTTTATCAGGAAACTAGTAATGTATACTATTAGGTATAAAGGTAAAAAATAATATCAACTAAGCAAAAAAATAATTAAATTATCTTAATATTTTTAGTCTGACTTCTGACTTATTCTCAAGATAAATATGTATCCATTTAATTAGTAATTTATATTATTGAAATAAAATTATTGGCAGTTAAAACCAATAGCATAATCCCTAATAAATAACACAAATAAAGCTAATTATATAAAACCTGATGAATTTTTTGAAGTAAATTTATCAGGTTTTATAGGTTGAATTTTGATTTTATTTGCTGCTATTTTCCTTTCCAATAAATCTGCCAAAATGGCAACCTATTCCTAATTTATTGAACTAAATTAATAACAAGCAAATAAAAAAAGATTGCTTAAAGCAACCAACTACAAACAAGAGGGAGAAAACAATGATTATTTCTGATCTTAACTACTTGGAATCTGTAGACGAAGAAATCTTTGGTGGCGGTGGCGTTACCTTCAACAGCAACGTTTTCAAGAATATTGACCTTAACAAGGACGTCGATCTTGACGTCGACAAAGACGTTTTCTCAAACGTTAATATCACTGGCTACCTAGCTACCTCAGAAGCTTCTGCTGATGCTTTGGGTAATGCTACCTTGGCAGAAACTGACACATTTGCACAAACCACCGTCGGATCTTCTGAAGCTTACTCAGAATCATTAGCTGCAACTCTCGGGTGAGGGAAAAAAGGTGTGGGTCAGAGCAGCTTTTTTCAATTTTGAAAGACCCTGTTACTGGGTACAATTGCTCTGAAGTCTATCTAAAGCATGTTTTGAGGTGATCGCACTTAGGTTTTGACCATACAGCGATCTCACTTATTAAACAAGAGCTTACATGGACACAGTATTCAATTAGTACATATATTCAAAGCATTGCTAAGCAGTGCTTTAAATCCTTTTTAGTACTTTTGTGCGCCAAGGTTCTGTTATATATCCCACGCAAAATTTCGTTCACCCGCAACTCTTTTAAGGTACTTTGGCAAAAAAAACTACAAGAAAACAGCCTCATACCTAAGTAAGGCGAAAGTCGCTGAAAGCCTAAAAAGTTTTTAGCGACTAAAATATATTTCTAATATACTTCTAGCATAAATTAAGAACTTGGTATTTACATTTTGCTTGCACACTCTCCAGAAACGTCAGTAGGACTATTACGAAATGCGATTTTAGGAGATAAATAAAATATCATGGCTAACATAGAAGAATTAACTCCAGGAGTTGTCATTGGTAGACCCGATCCAGAAGCAACACAAGATAATATCATCCCAGAAGCAACACAAGATAATATCATCGCTAACATAGAGTTAACTCCAGGAGATGACACATTTATCATCAGTAGAAGGGATCCAGAAGCAACACAGGATAATCAGATTCTCGCTCTTGCAGGAAACGATTTTGTCATTGCTCGTGAAGGGATGGACACCATAGATGGGTCTGCCGGCGATGACTTCCTCAAAGGGGGCGAAGGCAACGACCAACTTTCTGGGGGCGAAGGCAACGACCAACTTTTTGGGGACGATGGCGATGACACCATAGCTGGGGGTGATGGTAATGACACCATGGCTGGGGGTGATGGTAATGACGAGCTACTCGGCGAGAACGGTAATGACCAGTTAATCGGCAACTTTGGCGATGACACTCTGGACGGAGGTGAAGGCGACGACGAGCTAATAGATAGCAGAGGTAATGACCTACATTTCGGTAGAGCTGGCAATGACACCCTGTTCGGCAGCGAGGGTGATGACCTGCTCCAGGGAGGCGCGGGTATTGACGAGATCGATGGAGGCAGTGAAAATGACCAACTCTTCGGTCAAGAGGATGGTGACAATATACGAGGAGGCAGCGGAGATGACACCCTTTTGGGAGGCAGCAACGATGGTTCTCCGAGCGGCAATGACATCCTTGATGGTGAAGCAGGAAATGATGTAGTTCTTGGTGAAGATGGCAATGACACTATTACTGGAGGTACTGGCGGTGTAGGAGTCTTTGAGATCGACCAGTTGTTAGGTGGTAGTGGTGAAGACACCTTTATTCTGGGGGACGCTGATAACGTTTTCTACAGCGGTAATGCTGAGGGTGACCTTGCGGGAATTCAAGACTTTGAGGTGGGCCTGGATGTAATTCAGCTCAATGCAGATAATCAAGAGGGCTATGGTTTTGGCAATGATGCCAGTGGCAATGGCTTGATCTTTTTTAATGACGATCTAATTGCTGCTTTCATAGGAGTTGATATTGACACTGTTTTAGGCGCTCCCTCTTTTGAGTTCGTTTCCTAGAGATTTTTAATACTTGACCTTATTTCATGCTCAAGGTGGGGATTAATATTTAAAAAATTAATAGCCATGAATACCAAAAATATTTCAAAATCTAACTTTAAATCTCTTATACTAACCGCACTGCACAAGCATGAGTCAGGTCAATTAGAAGAAGCCATCAATTACTATCAACAAATCTTAAAGCTCAAGCCTGATTATGCTGAGGTTCATTTCAACTTGGGAAATGCGCTCAAAAAACAAGGTAATTTAGAAGCTGCTGTGGAGTCCTACCAACAAGCCATAAAGCTTAAGCCTGATTATGGGGCAGCCCATGGCAATTTGGGAAATGTACTCAAACAACAGGGCAACTTGAACGCAGCTATATGCTCCTATGAGCAAGCCTTAAAAAATCAACCTAACTGTGCTTTCATTTATTGCAATTTGGGAGATGCTCTCACCAAACGGGGCAAGTTATTAGCTGCTGTGGAATCTTACCAAAAGGCCTTAAAGCTAAAGCCTGACTATGCTGAGGTTTATTGCAATTTGGGAAATGCGCTCAAAAAACAAGGTAAATTAGAGGCTGCTGTAGAGTCTTACCAAAAAGCCTTAAATATCCAACCAGATTTGGTTGAGGCTTATTGCAATTTGGGAAATGCGCTCCAAAAACAAGGCAAATTAGAAGCTGCTGCGGAGTCTTACCAAAAAGCCTTAAACATCCAACCAGACTTGGCTAGAGCTAAATTGTTTATTTGTATAAATCAACTACCAATTATCTATGCAAGTTTTGCAGAAATAGAACTCAGGCGAAATAATTATAAATGCTACCTGCAAGATTTAGCTCAACACTACAAACAAGCTAATCCCCAAGAGCTAGAAAAAGCAGCGGATGCGGTGGGTGCATGGCAACCCTTTTATCTGGCTTATCAAGGCTTGAATGACCGCAATTTGCAGCAAATCTATGGGGACATGATTGTTCATCTGATGTCGAATCGCTATCCCCAATGGAGTCAAGGCATTACTTTGAGAGATTTACAACCAAACGAAAAAATTCGCATTGGGTTTGTTTCCGGATTTTTTTACAACCATTCTAATTGGAAAATCCCCATAAAGGGTTGGGTAGAAAACCTAGATCGGAGTGAGTTTGAATTATTTGGATACTATACTAACACTACCTTGAAACAGGATGAGAAAACTGTCAAAGCAGCGAAAGCATTTGACAAATTTACTCAAGGTCCCTTAGTAGTGGAAAAATGGGCTGAGATTATTCAACAAGACAAATTACACGTCCTGATTTTTCCAGAATTTGGGATGGATCCCGCCACAGCCGAGTTGGGTTGCTTAAGACTTGCTCCGATTCAAATCACTTCTTGGGGACACCCTGACACAAGTGGCTTGCCAACAATTGACTATTATTTGAGCAGTGACTTAATGGAACCAGAAAATGCTCAAGAAAATTATACTGAGAAGTTAGTTAGATTACCTAATTTATCTATTTATTACCAGCCACTAGCAATTCAACCTCAAGCAATTACAAAAAGAGATATTGGCATCAAAGAAGATGCAATAATGTTCTGGTGTTGTCAATCGCTATTTAAATATTTACCGCAATATGATGATGTTTTTCCTAGAATTGCTCGGGATTTAGATAAATGCAAATTTGTCTTTATCCAAAATGAAAGTGAAGGTATCACGAAAGTCTTTCGCCAACGATTAAGCGGTGCTTTTCAGGAATTTGGGCTGAATTACCAAGACTACTGTATATTTTTATCCTATATGAATAGCAAGACATTTGCTGGCACAGCAGCCATAGCAGATGTTTATCTGGATAGCATCGGTTGGTCAGGATGCAATTCTACCTTAGAATCTATTGCCCATAATGTCCCTGTGGTCACTTTATCAGGAGAATTGATGCGGGGACGCCATTCCATGGCAATCCTGAAGATGATGGGCATTGAAGAGGCGATCGCATCTAGTAAAGAAGAATACGTGCAACTTGCCATTCGTCTGGGAAGAGATGCTGAATATCGACAATACATTTCCCAGCTAATTGCCCAGAATAAGCATAAATTATATGGCGACCTAGAGCCAATCCGAGCCTTAGAGGAGTTTTTACTGAAAGCCGTTGGTAAAGAAAGGACATCTACAATCACTACCGTTGCCGAAATCTTGCGGCTGGCAATCCAAGAACATAGAGCCAATCGCCTAGAGCAAGCTGAACAAGCTTACCAGCAGGTTTTGTCAATCCAGCCAAACCATCCAGAGGCTTTGTATGGGTTAGGGATGCTGGCCCAGCAGCAAAGTGAATTCCCAGAGGCTGAAAAATTCTTGAGTGCAGCCGCACAAGTCCAGCCAGACTCAGTCAAAATTTGGTTTACTTTGGGTAATCTGCGTCAGCTTCAGGGACAGTTACCAGCAGCCTCGGCTGCTTACAAACGAGCTATTGGTCTGCGACCAGATGCAGCTTCAATTTACAATAATCTCGGCTACACCCTTCAGCAACAAGGTAAATGGGAAGAGGCTATAACCTGCTATCAAAAAGCTTTAAAACT
>JASJDX010000443.1 GCA_030064975.1 Pleurocapsa sp. MO_192.B19 | reverse complement strand
CGACAGCATCATCAGAAGATATTTGCTGAGCTAACTTTAGGTCTACTTAACTGAAAACTGCTGTAACTATAAATATCTTATCTCTTAGCTCTTACCTATTCCCCATTGGTGACAAGTTAAGGTTAATTGCTTTTAGTCAACTACTATATCTAGTGTTTCTTATTTTTTATTACCACTAAATGTAGATTGAATATAATTTAATGGCGATTGCTTCGCAGTGGGCGGAGCCCAATCGCTTTCTTAAAAAAGAGAAATCAGAACAATGTCTTAAAAGCTAAGAGCTAAGAGCTAAGAGCTAAAAACTAGTTGACAAACAGCGTAGTCTCTTAACTTGTCACGAATGCCTATTCCCTATTCATCATCATGGTGCCGGTGCCAGTCAGGGATTTCTTTTTGCTGCGATCGCGCAATTACCAAGGCATTATCCTCAACGTTTTTTGTAACTACTGAACCTGCTGCTACGGTGACGTTTTCCCCTAAAGTTACAGGAGCAACTAAAACACTATTTGAGCCAGTTTTAGTACCTTTTTTAATGGTTGTGGGATGTTTTTTCTTACCATCATAGTTAGCGGTAATTGTTCCAGCACCCACATTGACGCGATCGCCTAAAGTAGCATCTCCTAAATAAGACAGGTGCGCCACATTTGTATTAGAGCCAACGATAGTTTTCTTGATCTCGACAAAGTTACCCACACGACAACTTTCACCCAGTTTAACGCTACCCCGCAGATGGGAATAAGGGCCGATTCTGGTGTTGGCAGCTACTTCTGAATCAGTCACTACTGAATATAAAACAGTAACGTTAGTACCAATTTGGCTATTTTCAATCAGGCTACCAGGGCCAATACGACTACCTGTAGCAATAGTAGTAGTACCTCGTAGGTGTGTTTGGGGTTCTAAAATTACATCTGGTTCTAGTTGAACATTCTCATCAATAGTAATGCTGTCGGGGTTAACCATTGTTACCCCTGCTTTCATCCAATCATCTTTAATTCTTGCTTGTAGGACATCGTAGGCTGCTGATAGTTGCTGGCGATCGTTGATACCATTGGTCTCGCGATAATCATCGGAATCATTAGCCATTACAGGAGAGAGATAATCAACTACTTCTGTTAGATAGTATTCTTGCTGATCGTTATTAGTAGATAGTTTAGGTAATGATTCAGCTAATTTCTGCCAATTAAAGCAATATATTCCCGCATTTACTCTTCTGTTTTGCTTTTGGGCTGTATTACAATCGCGGTCTTCAATTATATGACTAACTATATTATCTTGATGACAAAAAACCCGTCCATAACCTTGAGGATTAGGCAAGTTGGCTGTTAAAAGAGTTGCTGCATTTTGTTTGGTCTGATGGACTTCAACCAACTGTTGGAGAGTCTCTGGACGTAGTAGAGGCGCATCTCCATTTAATACTAATAAATCCCCTTGATATCCTTGAAGATAAGGCATTAGCTGCTGTACAGCATGACCAGTCCCTAGCTGTTCAGTTTGTTCAACAAATTCTACTCCCTCTCGATGACTTAAAGCTTGTCTAACTTTTTCTCCCTGATAACCAACAATTACAATCTGCTTTTCAATATCAAGTAAACTACAACTATCAAGCACCCGTTCAACGAGCGATCGCCCTGCCAATAAATGCAAGACTTTGGGTAAATCGGACTTCATGCGAGTGCCGCGCCCTGCTGCTAAGATTGCTACCGCTACCATGCTTTTTAAGGTTATTTATTTATATAAATCCGATTGGAGTATAGCTTCTATCAGTATAAAAGTGCAAAAAAACTGATTTTTGAAATTTTATACTGATTTACTTGATAGTAGGAATTACAGCATATTAATCAACTTCTTCGACAAGTGAAGTTTGTTCTCCAAGTTTTCCTTGATTAGGTTCAGCATTATAGGGAGACATGATATTCGAGAGGGTATAAGCACCTCCACTAGCGATAGAGCCTGCTAATATCCAAGGAAGAACTTTGATCAGTATTTCCTCATTAATTCTAATTCTGAGATCGAAAAAAGATTTTTCGTAATTAGTATGTATTTTGCTGTTATTATTTGAGAAAAGGCGACTAAATAATGACATTATGTTGTTATTTAATACTTAATTTTGAAAGTTGACGTTTAATAGGGCTTGTTTGGGAGGTCAGATGTTCAAACAAGCTACTAAAATTTTTCTTGAGCGTAAGTCCTAATTAATGTTTTTCAAGTGTAAAGTTTGGCGATATCTGCCAGAGTTGCCACCTTGAAACCGTTACCAATAGCTGCCATTTTCCAATCGTCATTATGACGATAGACTTCTGCTAAGATCATCCCTGTCATGCCGCGATATTCAGCACCAGATAGGTTGTAGCGGGCTAATTCTTTGTTACTATTACGGTTGACCAAACGGACAAAGGCATTGTCTACCATACTAAAATCTTGTCGGCGATCGTTACATTTATAGATATTAATCGCAAACATTAAGTAAGAAATGTTAGGAGGAATTAACGGTAAGTCGATATTAATTACCTCGTCGTCTCCTTCACCTGCGCCAGTTAAATTATCTCCCTGATGGACGATCGCGCTGGAGCTATGTCTTAAATTACCAAAGTAAATTATATTTTTAACATCGGTTAATTTCTTATCTGCATCCAGGCATATTACTGAAGAGTCTAGATCGAATTGCTTGGCACTACCAAACAAACCGCCCAATTTGGGGGCAACATCCCAACCCAGTCCACACATAATTTGTTTGAGGCTAGGATCTTCTTTAGTTAGAGAAATACGCTGTCCTTTTTTAAGAGAGATTGCCATGATTGTTAGTTGTTAGTTGTCAGTGTTGTCAGTTGTCAGTTGTTATTGATAACGATCTAATAATGCCTGTAAGCCACCTTCATAACCTGCACCCACAGCGTTAACTCGCCATTCGCCATCTTTACGATAGAGTTCTGCCATAATTAAGGCGGTTTCGATGGAATAGTCTTCTGAAAGATCGTAACGGACTACTTCGTTTTGATTTTCGGCATTTACTACTCGCACAAAAGCATTTTGTACCTGACCAAAGTTTTGTTTGCGTTCTTCAGCTTCGTGAATAGTCACAGTCATGACAATTTTATTCACATCGGGGGGAACTTGTTTGAGATTAACTTTAATTACTTCGTCGTCTCCTTCTCCTGCACCAGTTCTGTTATCTCCTAAGTGTTCTACAGACTTGTTAGCATCGGGACTAGCAAGATTGTTGTAGAAAATAAAATGATTATCAGAAAGTAATTTTTCGTTGCTTCCCAAGATAAATACCGAAGCATCAATATCAAAATCGTCTCCGCTATCGGTAATATTCGTATCCCAACCTAAGCCAACAAATACTTCACTTAGTCCTGGGGCTACTTTTTCTAACGAGATCCTCTGTCCTTTACTGAGATTAACTGCCATAGTCTTAATTGTTAAGTAAAATGTTTTAAAAAAGAGATTTAGTTGAAGGATACCAATTGTTGACGGAAAAATAACAGAAGAAGAAAAAGATAAACAAAATTATTTATCCTCATCCTCTTTTAAAAATCCTTCACTCGGTGGCGATTACTTCTGATATCGATCTACCAAAGCCTGTAAGCCACCTTCGTAACCCGCACCAACGGCATTCATACGCCATTCACCATCTTTACGATAGAGTTCTGCCATAATTAGGGCTGTTTCGATGGAATAGTCTTCGGTTAAGTCGTAGCGAATGATTTCTTCTTCATTTTGGCAGTTGACAATGCGGACAAAGGCATTTTGTACTTGACCAAAGTTTTGTTTACGCTGTTCGGCTTCATGGATAGTTACGGCGATCGCAATTTTATCTACTTCAGCAGGAACTGCTTTTAAGTCAACATCGATAATTTCGTCGTCTCCTTCTCCTGCACCAGTTCGATTGTCTCCTCTTTGTTGTACAGATTGTTTTGGGTCAGGACTTTTCTGATTATTGTAAAAAATGAAGTGTTGATCGGAAATCAGCTTTTCGTTATTGTCTAGCAGAAAAACCGACGCATCAATGTCGAAATCTCCACCAGTATCAGTAATATTAATGTCCCAGCCTAAACCAACAAAGATTTGTACTAGCCCAGGGGCTACTTTTTCTAACGAAATTTTTTGTCCTTTGCTTAGATTAATTGTCATTATCTAATTTGTCCTAAATTGTTTTGACCAGAAGAGTTCGGAGTTTGGAATTCGGAATTCGGAGTTAGGTTACAAGCCTCTCCCAGAGTGGGAGAAAAGGGTTTTACAGAGGTACAAGCCTCCTGACAAACAATTTCAACTCCGAACTACGTTCGCGTAGCGTCTCCGAAGGAGATACTAAAAACTCAAGGGGCTGTGGTCTGAGGTCTCCTCAGACCTGCCCGTTCACCTGAATTCAATTCAGGTGCTTGCGGGCAGGTGCATTCCGCACCTTTATACGCCCCGCCGAACTAGAGCGAAGTAAGTTTGACTTAGCTTTCTTTTATTTAAAAGTAATGGCTATCTAATTGAAATCAATCCTATGATAGCCATTTTGCATCAAATTGAATTTATCACGATGAATTCGCAATTTTGCCTCATTTATCTAGCAAAGGAGCGTTTGATTTCTCCAATAACTAGAACAATAGAGGTTAAACTAGTAATTGTCAGCCAGTCGGTTAAAGAGAGAGGAACAGTACGGAAAATGCTACCACCAAACTGAATAATTAGGATTTGTCCGAAAAATATGACAGATGCGATCGCTATAAATGCTTTATTTTGTAGCAAATCTTTAAAAGCTGACTGGTTTGAACCCAAACAACGGGCATTAAACATATT
Organism: Pleurocapsa sp. MO_192.B19; assembly: GCA_030064975.1. Classification (GTDB taxonomy): domain Bacteria; phylum Cyanobacteriota; class Cyanobacteriia; order Cyanobacteriales; family Xenococcaceae; genus Waterburya. The sequence goes on along the minus strand of JASJDX010000443.1, from coordinate 1,842 downwards.
CCAAAACTGCAACATAACAAAGGTAGTGAAGAACAAGGATAGTTCGTAGGTGGTAATGCTGCCATCTCTGCCGATGTAGAGGAGAAAACCAGTTAAAATCGCTAGGAAGCTAAAGCCAGTAGTAATGATATTCTGCAACATGGGTTGAGAAATAATAAAAGCTTCCCTAGGGCGAGGTTGGCGGTTAATTACTTGGGGATTTGGTGGTTCGGTAGCTAAAGCAAGGGCGGCAAAGGTATCCATAATTAGGTTTACCCACAGCATTTGAGTCACGGTTAAAGGCATAGCTACGCCGATAAAAGGGCCAAAAAGAACTATTCCCAATGCTGCTACGTTAATAGTCAGTTGGAAGAGAATAAACTTTTGAATATTTTCGTAGAGAGAACGTCCCCAGACTACAGAGTTGACAATACTGCTAAAAGAGTCGTTAAGCAAGATTATATCACTAGCTTCCTTGGCGATCGCTGTACCACTGCCCATTGCTAGTCCTACCTGTGCTTGTTGGAGTGCGGGAGCATCATTTGTGCCATCTCCAGTTACTCCCACAACTTCACCATTGGCTTGTAATAGTTTAACCAGACGTAGTTTATCCAACGGACGGGCGCGAGATAATACTTTGAGTTCTTGAGCAGCAACTTGCGCTTCTTCCTCAGCAAGGCTGTTAAATTCTTGTCCAGTTAAATAGGCATACTGGCTGTCTGTATCCTTGCTTAAACCAATCTGACGAGAAATTTCTTGGGCGGTTTTAGGATTGTCGCCAGTGACAATTTTGACTTCAATTCCTGCATCTTGACAAGTGGCGATCGCATCTGGTACTTCTGGTCTTAAAGGATCTTCAATAGCTATCAAGCCAAGCCAGGTAAGATTGTTGACTAGATCGTGGAGATTATTAGTTGGAGATTCTGCTAGATCACGATAGGCGATTGCTAATGTCCGCATTCCCGATTGTTGATAGGTTTGAAGAGTAGCTAAAATGTCTTCTTTGTTATCTAAAGGTTTTAATCCTGACTCAGTAAGAATCTGACTACAGCGGGCTAAAACTATTTCGGGGGCACCTTTAAGATAAAAGACATCGTTATCTTTGTCTTTGATTGCCGACTTACCCAATGTACCCATGTATTTATTTTTGGTAGCAAAAGGTATTTGGGCTTCAACTGCGAAATTACTACGGAAAGAAACATAATCTAGATCTCGATCTGCTAACCAGAGTAACAACGATCCTTCGGTAGCGTTACCCAAAGGCCGAAAAGACCGATCGCTCAGAGTTTCTAAATCCGCAGTACTATTAGCAGAAATAGCTTCGGCAATTAGATTCTGAGCATCCTGCCGTACATCAGCTAGAGGAGAATGCAAACTAGGAAAATGAACCTGATGCACCCGCATTTGATTTTGAGTAAGAGTACCAGTCTTATCAGAACAAATTACAGTAGTTGCACCGATAGTTTCGCAAGCGTGCATCCGACGAACTAAGTTTTGATCGGCTGCCATTTTTCTCATGCTATAAGCCAGAGACAAGGTGACACTCATCGCTAAACCTTCAGGTACAGCCACCACAACAATAGTCACTGCAACCATAAAGTATTGTAATAAAGCATTGGCTAGGCTGGTAGGTAGCCAGTCATTCAAATAAACGGGTAACAAGTGAGCAAAATAGCCTAAACCAACTCCTGCGCCTAATATTCCTAAGCCAATTGAGCTAGCCTTTAACCAAGTAGTTAAATTAATTTCTTCTAGCCATTCTGGGGTTTCAATTTCACTAACATTCAGAGCAGCGGACAGACCCCGCATTGGCGCAAGACGCAAACAAAGGCGATTCGGTTCCCCCATTCGAGGGCAAGCGCC
>JASJDX010000442.1 GCA_030064975.1 Pleurocapsa sp. MO_192.B19 | reverse complement strand
AAATTGTAACTCCGTTGCGTAGCTTTTCGCGTTCGCGTAGCGGAGGGGCTGTGTGCGTCACCTGCGGGCGCACTTTATAAGCCCCGTTTTCCGAAGGAAATAGCGAATACTCCGAACTCCGAATTCCGTAGCGTAGCGTCTCGCGAGCGCGAGTACTCCGAATTCCGAATTCCGAATTCCGTTCGCGAAGCGTGCCCGTAGGGCATACTCCGAATTCCGAACTCACGTTAACATAGTCCTGAAGGCTTTACCTGATAGTGAATTTCTTCTACAGGTAAACAATCTCCGTCTAAATTATCGTAAGTTAACTGAAGCCGTCGTTCACCTGCATACTTAATCAGTTTTCCGCCATACAATTCGGCTCTTGTTCCCAAGCTTTGTATCCGCACCTTGCCGTTAAATACCGTGGCTCTAGCTAAATAAATCACCAAATCATCCCTTGATGGACGATTTACGGTGGTACTTGCCGTTAGGTGAGCTAATCCTCGTTCATCTATTTCTTGAGTCATTGCCATTGCTGTATTGCGGATACCACGAATAGCGACAATTGCCGCTGCTACCGCCATAGTGATATCCGTGCCATCATCAGTAAAAATCCTTTGTGTAGAAAGATACTGAAAATTTTTTTCCCCCAAATCATCTCGAATACGACGATGAATCATATTATGGGGATGATAGTCAGATAATGCCCCGACAATTGCACCACAAGCATGACGAGGTTCTCTCCAGGGAGATTCACGGGTTTTACCATAGATGCGCTTTTCTCCCTCTTCCAAACGACCTACATGAGTTTTAAGGTCAGTGGCTACTAATACCATTGACTGAGGATTGCCCTCATAAAGTCGTCTACGTAGTGGTTCATCCATCTGATGAGCAACGGTTACATGGGCTAGAGTTGCCCCATTATCTGTACCGCCTCCTGCGGGGAAAAATGCCTCTAATTTTAATTCGCCAATTTCGGATAGGGTAGCAAAGCGAGATGCTACCACATCCCGATAGCGTTTAGTGACTTCTCCCTGGTGAATGCGATCGCCACAGTTAGTATAAGCTAAAGTTGTAACTACACTGGGTAAGCTCAGATCTGCCCCACAAATTTGCATATCAGTAGGACTAGAAGCAGCAAACTGTAGTTCGTCTCTGAGTAACTGCAAGCCGTTAATTAAAGCATAGCGATCGCTTACAATTTCGTTAAGATAGTTGTGATAGGCATTTCTCTCCATACCAAAGCTAGCAGGAAGACACCAAAACTGATCGATACGTTTTTGGGCAGAGATAGCATCAAAGGGAATAGACATAGGTAGTTAGAGAAAATTAATTTGATTCATATTGAATCAGGATCGTATTTTTGATTAACCCCACTTCATCAGTCGGATTCTACCCATAGTTTAATCGCAGTTAAACTTTACAATAGAGGATTGCAGCAATTATAGAAGAAATAGCAATGAGCGACTTTGATTACGATTTAATTATTATTGGCGCGGGTGTTGGTGGACACGGTGCGGCACTACACGCGGTTAAAAGTGGTTTAAAAACGGCAATTATTGAAGCTGGAGATATGGGCGGTACTTGCGTAAATCGTGGCTGTATTCCCTCTAAAGCTTTACTAGCGGCTTCTGGTAGAGTTAGAGAGTTTGGTGATGCCCATCATTTACAGGATATGGGTATTCAACTAGGAGGAATCCAATTTGATCGTAAAGCGATCGCCGATCATGCAACAAATTTAGTAAATAAAATTCAAGGGGATTTAACCAATAGCCTTAAACGTCTTAAGGTAGATATTATTCGCGGTTGGGGTGAGCTTGCAGGAACACAAAAAGTCAAAGTTTCTGGAGATGATGGCGAAAAAACCTACACTGCCAAAGATATTATGCTTTGTCCTGGCTCTGTTCCCTTTGTTCCCAGAGGCATTGAAATTGATGGCAAAACTGTCTTTACTAGCGACAACGCAGTTAAGTTAGAATCTCTCCCCGACTGGATTGCAATTATTGGTAGTGGTTATATTGGATTAGAGTTTTCTGATGTCTATACTGCTTTGGGTTGTGAGGTAACGATGATCGAAGCTCTAGATACTTTGATGCCTGGTTTTGATCCTGATATTGCTAAAATTGCTAAAAAAGTTTTACTGGATAAACGAGATATTGAAACCTATAAGGGAGTCTTTGCGACTAAAATTACTCCTGGCGCACCTGTAACTATTGAGTTAACCGATGCCAAAACCAAAGAAGTGATCGAAGTCTTAGAAGTAGATGCTTGTTTGGTAGCCACTGGACGTATTCCCGCTACCAAAAAACTTGGTCTAGAAACTTTAGCCGTTGAAATCGACAAACGTGGTTTTATTCCTGTCAACGACAAAATGCAGGTATTGCGCGACGGTAAACCAGTACCCCATCTTTGGGCTGTCGGTGATGCCACGGGTAAAATGATGCTAGCTCATGCAGCTTCTGGACAAGGGGTTATAGCTGTCGAAAATATCTGCGGACAAGATAAAGAAGTTGATTATCGTTGTATTCCTGCTGCTGCTTTTACCCATCCTGAAATTAGTTATGTTGGTTTAACCGAAGCTCAAGCAAAAGAATTAGGTGAGAAAGAAGGATTTAAAGTGTCTACAGTGAAATCTTTTTATAAAGGTAATTCTAAAGCTCTAGCTGAAGGAGAAACTGAAGGTATCGCTAAAATTATTTACCGTCAGGATACAGGAGAATTATTAGGAGTACACATCATTGGTATCCATGCTTCCGATTTAATCCAAGAAGCGGCAAATGCGATCGCCAAACGAGAATCTGTCCAAAACCTCTCCTTTAATATCCACACTCATCCCACTCTTTCCGAAGTTCTAGATGAAGCCTATAAACGCGCTCAAGTAGTAAGTGTCTAATGTATAGTCATTACCCTTAATTTCTTGATGCTGCTTAGTTTTTTAACAGGGGTGATTTGACAGATCACCCCTAGGTCAATTTGATATTTTGTAATAAGTAAATTAACTTTTACAATACTTGTGTAGAAATTACCCCCAAAAGTTTTAGGTTAAAGCTTTTGATTTGATTCAAAGCTTGGGTAACTAAAGATTTTTTGGTTTTGCTAATTGCCACCGCCATCAAGATTCCGTCTGTATGTGTAGCTAGAAAACTAGTATCCATACATTCGAGAATGGGAGGAGTATCGTAAATAACCAAGTCAAAGGCTTGATTAAATTCTTTAATTAACTGCTGCATTCGATTGGATGCCAACAGTTTAGAATAGTCTGATGACAATTGCCCAGAAGTCAAAACAGAAAGATTAGATCTAGTAGACGATTGCTGAACAACCTCGTCAGTATTTATTTGATCTGATAATAAGTCTTGTAATCCTTTCTGATTTGGTAGATTTAGTTCTCTGTGGAGTTGTGGATGGTATAAATTAGCATCAATTAACAAAACTTTTTGCCCTGTAGCTGCGGCAGTTTCCGCTAAATTTAGAGCAATTGTCGATGCACCCTCTTCCCTAGTAGCAGAAGAAACTATCAATGAGCGTATTGGAGGCTCAGTAAAGCGAAACCGAAGATTAGCATATAGAGAATCGAAGGCTTCTACAAAAAGAGTATTACTGTTCCTCAAGTTTTCGCTTCCTTTTGGAGAATGAACTAAAAGAGATGAGCTGGGCAATTCTGGAAGAATATTCTGACTTTCAGCAATTTTATCCCATGTAATAGTTCCCAATAAAGGAGACTTGATGGTATCCTCGATATCTGCAGAGGTGTAAAAAATATCACGAGATTTTTCTAAGAAAACAGTTGTTGCTATTCCCGATAGTAACCCCCCCATCAAGGCAAACATTAGCTTTTTTTCTGAGTCGGTGGAAATTGGCGTAGGATTGCCAGAAGAATCTTTTAATAGTTCGGGTTGAGAAACTAGTTCCCAAGGAACTTGGCTTTGAGCCAATTCAATACGTAAAGAATCTCTTTGAGTCAGGAGTTGTTGAAGAGTTTGATTAGCAATAGTTAACTCTTGCTGTAGCTCTGTATATTGGCGAGCTATCGAGGGAATTTTTCGTACTTGTTGCTCAAATTGATTGATTGTCGTTGTCAAAGATTGGTTTTGAACCTTTAATAGCTCAATTTGGGTAGTCGTCTCAACTAGTTGCTGAGCCATTTCTGAAGAAATTGAATTTTGCAAGCTTAACAACGGTGAATTTCTGGCTTGAGTTGTAGAGTTAGTTCCTATAATCCGCCGTTGTTCCTGACTTAATAGTTGTAGCAAATTCTGACGCTTCTCCTCCAGTCTTGTTATCTTGGGGCTATTAGATTGAAAAAGTACAGATTCGGTGGCAATTTCACTTTCTACTGCTTTATATTGTTCGAGTAATGCTTGATAATTTGAATCCTCACTCAAATTTGATGCCACAACTGCTTCATTAGGAGAAACTTTTAATCGTTTCTGTAAGTTTTCTTCAAGTACTTTCAGCTTTTTCAATTCATTTCGAGTTTCTAGCTGTTGTATTCTTAATTCACTAACTTGCTCCAATAAATTTTCACCCTTTGATTGAGGATCGATTAGCTGATTTTGCTCTTGTAAATTTTGTAGCTTTGTCTGTAAAATTTCCACACGGCTGTGTAATTCAGGCAATTGTTCTTCAATAAATTTAACTCCCTGTCCAATATGAGTTTTGCGCTCTTCGAGTGAGTAATTTAAATACTTATTGGCAGTTTCTTCTAAAACTAACTGGGTTAATTTTGGCTCTGAATCTTGATAGCTTATTTCAATAATTTTGGTTTGATCGATTTTGCTAGAACCAATACGGTTGATTGTTAGTTTACTTTGGAGTTGTTCAATATTAAATTCGGGGTATTGGGTTTGAACTTGTCTAACAACATCAGATAACATTCCAGGGCTTTTCAAGATAGTAATGATTGTTGAATAATCTGTTTCCAAACCTTTGACATTAACTTGTTTACTCGAACCAACAAGAGTGCTTGGTTCAGACAGTTTGGCTTCAGATGTCACGGGTTCAAGCAAAAGTTGAAAATCGCCTTGATAAATGTCCATATAATTACGATTACTATACCAAATCATAGCAGTCACTATCCCTGCAATACCAGCAATAGGCAAAGCTTTCCTCTTAATAGTTCTCCAGAAAGACATCAAATTCAACTCTTGTTGAGGGGGGAAGGTTAAGTTATCGTCAGTAGCGATTAGTGATTTAGACATGTTATGAATATGTTTTTTCTATATTTTTATAATTAATTAGCTACGAATCTCAAGACAGATATTTCCCACTTATGTACAAGTAAACTATCTAAATTAATCAATTAAATTAGTTGTTTGTATATTACCTTTTTAATTATTGCCTTCTTAATTATTTTGCAATTTTCTTTGCGAGCAGACTCTAGCCAACTTTTTACTTCGATTTTATTAAAATTTCCAGCTATTTAGGTGAATTCTGGGATAAGATAATATGTTGCTTATGTAAATTTTTTCAGTTTTTGGCAATAATATTTTTCTAATTAATTAAATTTGGGGTAAATTTAGGCTTTGCAATTCTATAATTTTGCTTAAATAAAATATATTTTATGCGGCTTTAATTAATAGCCTTTAGTTAAAAATATCGATTTATCTTATAATAGATAAAAGCTTAATTAATACAATGAAGCAAATATTTTAAAGTACTTTCACTTTTCTTAGATTTTTCATCAATATAGTGAATTTAAACTATTAAATGTATTTATATTTAATAGTTTAAAATTAAAACTACACCAAAAAATATATTGCTGAACGTGTGATAATCAAGCTATATTATTTTTTTACTGGGAATAACTCTACTCTCTTTTGCTTTTCACTCTTTGGCGATTGAATAATGTTATTAGTTTGAGAAGGTTCAGTAATTTCTTTCCATTCCTTAAGTTTAGGTGGTACATATTTTTTCTTTATTGATCTCATAGATTTGTCTCCTTTAATTGTTTTAAAGTTGAATGTATAAAAAGAAAGAAAACGTTAGACAACAGATTCATTTTTAATTTCAATTAACTGCTTGGTGGCAAGCTGTTCTAAAACTGCCAAAAGGTCACGAAGGCATACTTCAGGAGTAACAGCATATTCGTTGAGAATTGTGTCACGAATATCAGCAATAGTTTGAGGCTCTTGAATCAACATCCAAATACGTGTTCCTATCTCATTCAAACTAAAATAAGAACCAGATTGAATTTGAAAAACTACAGAGCCATCAGCAATCTCAAATGATATCTGTTCTTTATTTGCTCGTATTTTGGAAGATAATGAAAGCGCTTTAGAAAAAGCTATATCGGTTGATTGAACTGAATTAGACAATTGAGTAATATTGGCATCTCTCTCTGTCCGAATCCATGTTTGCTGAGGATTAACTAAAAAAGCTATATATATAGGAATTTTCCAAAGAATATAAAAAGGTATGGCTAGCAATGTTTTTAGGGAGATGTCGTTGCGTGCAAATTTAGCCCAAGCTCCAACAATCGAAATTAAAATCAGCAATCCTTCTATTGAAGATAAAATAACGATAATCCATTCTTCCCGTAAAATTCCGCTTAATAACCCTCCTGAGAGGGTTATTATCCACATTACTACTAATAAAGATAATGGAGGAACACATAGGTCAAGAGCGATCGCCAATAGATCAAAACGCCTTTGGATAATCGAAGC
>JASJDX010000441.1 GCA_030064975.1 Pleurocapsa sp. MO_192.B19 | reverse complement strand
AGCATCTCTATTGATTGTTTAAGTAGGGAAAAGGTTAATGGTTAAAGGGAAAAGGAATGTAACAATCACCCTTTCCCTTTCCCCTTTGTCCTTTCCCCTACCCTCACCGAAAAAGCAGCAATTGTTAAACGAGAAGTATTGAATTTAGAGGTTGTCTGAAAAGTCTCATCTGCTACATCAAAGCCCCCTAAATCCCCCAAGTTTGGGGGACTTTAAGTTGTTCTCCACCCAGAATTGGGGGGCTGGGGGGCAAAACCACAAACTCGAATGTAAAAACGATAACTTTTTAGAAGAAGGGTAAAATGATCGATAAATTAATCACAAATCTTGTATTTATTCGGTAAAAGCTTGCACTCTGCCATCGGGATTTAATAATAAACGAATTATAGATTTTTGGGACTCAGTAAGAGGAGAAATAAAAGTTTCTCCCTGGACAGGAATATTAGTTTTACTTAAGTATAGTTTTGAAGCTTTGCCAATAGGAACTACTCTTTTAATTGAGCCATCAGAATTTAAGAATAAACGGTATTCAAGACTTTGTTTGAGTTCTGCTGGTGGTTGCCATTTCTCTTCAAAATAGATTTTAACTTCTTGTAATTGGTCGGGTTTTAATCGAGAATTATTTAAAGCAAGACTGGAATCTTGATTAGATTGAGCTAACTCTTCAGGGGATTTTACGGTTGAATTGTTTAGCTTAGCTAATTGGCGATCTGCATTAGGGTTGATCTCTGTTTTGAATTGCTGGTTTGGATCAGATCCATCTGAATCTGTAATTATTCTTTGTGCTTCGGCTGCGGCAATTGCTGTATCTTGAGCAACTTTTTCCTGTTCAACTTTAGTCTCGTCAGGAATCGTAATTACCGACTCAGTTTGTTGATTGGCAGCATTTTTTTTCTTGGTTGGACTCTTGGTTGGACTATCTAATCCTGACTGGCGGGCTACTTGGGATAAAGGATAGTCAGCAGGATCGGGTATATCTGGCTTGGGTTTGGGGGTATCAACTGCGGGTGGTGGTGGTAGTCTTTTGGTTGATGATAGAGGTTCGGTTAATTTGGGCTTTGGGGTCGGTTTTTTAGCTGTTTCTGGTATTTGAGGGGGAATAACATCATTTAGTTCGGGAATATCTACTGAGGACTCTGATTTAGTAGATGAAGCCACATTTTGCGGCGATTGAGTTCTAAGAGCGATCGCACTAATTCCGACAACAGCAACAGTAGCAGCAGCTAAACCACCCCAAAGAGGAATTACTTTTTTGGATTGAGATGATTTTAATTCGGGTAATGCAGCAATTTGAGTATTGTATGCTTCTAGCGCGGTTACTAAATCAAATAATTGCACTGTACTGAGTTTAATTTGAGCAGCATTAGTATCATGAGTCAAGTTACCAAAAAATAGCTCATGATTAACTAATCCTCTGGGTTGTAAATAAGGCTGATTACTGAGAGATTTTACACTAGGCTTTAAATTTATTTTCGCTTCTATTCCTCCTGCAAAAGATGCCTGGAGAAAATTTTGTATATAATTATTAATTACTATTTGGAGTTGTTCTAAATCTTGGCGATCGCCTTTGATTTTTACTTGTTTTGAGGTAGGTAATCGCGGATCATCAAATGTTAATTGAAACTGAAATTTCTTTAGAATATCTTGATTTGTCCAACGAGAGAGAGGAGATTTTTTTCCTTGGATTTCTAAGGTACAGGTAGGTGGGGTAAAACGATGAATAGTACTAGACATTGTTAACTGTTAGGTGAGGTTTGAGCCGCATCAAAAATAGCAATCCAAAGTAGACGATGACCATTTTGACCACTATAAAATAGAATATCGATTAATAACTTCCAAGCTAATTTTGATGAAGATACAGTAGAGATATCCGAAAAATTGCTAATTCTTTCTTGATAGTAATTAATAAATTTATCAAGATAATCACCTAATAAAGCAGTTTGATGGGGTGCTTGATTTTGTTCTGTTGCTTGCTCTAATAAACTGACTGCACGACGAAGTAATTCTTGATGCTGATTGGCTAAATAACAAATAATTAATACTAGCGATCGCGCTTCTTCTACATCTAGTTTTTTTCTACCTCGCGAACTTTTTCGCTGGGGGTTAGATGCCCTTAATCTCCAAAGAGTAATGCGATCGCCAACTACCGATTCTAAGTTTAAATCTTTAGCAGCTTCTAAAATAGCTTCGGAACTAATATTGGCGATCGCCTCTAGAGCCAATAGCACCAGATCCAAATGGGATTTAATATTCTCTAATTGACCATCATTAGTAAGCTTTGGCTTGCTTAAATCTTGCCATCTAGATGAGTCGGAAGTAGTGTTGGCGGTGGGTGGCATAATAACCAGAAGCAGGATTACTACTATAGTAGCTTATTGTGTTTGGTGAAAACTTCATCAAGATTTCCTGATTAATACTGTTTTCTAAGATAGGTTTTAACCAGCATAATGGATCTTAGATCAAGCTTGATATTTTTACTTAAAATGACTTTTTACTTAGCTGGTGCTGGTGTCTACTGTGTTTTTTTACTATATAGAATGTTTAGCGATCGAGAATGTTCCAAAACAGATCGTACATCCTGGGTGGTAATTGCGATCGCATCAATATTTTGGGTAATTGTTATTCCTATATCAATTATGGAAATACAGGCAAAGACAAAGGTAAAAGCGCAACTAGATGCTATCCCCAAACCGATTAATTTCGGTGCAGGGGCGCAACATATAAAAACTATTAAGCAAATAAAATAAAAGAAACTGGGGAAAATATTGCTTCTCAATTAAAATCTGTTGACATACTCCGTGACGCTAACGAACGCGGATTCTAGAGCTTTAGTCTAGTCAAACAGCAATTGTAGTCTGGGATTGTCTTATATTGCCAACCTCAGTAACTGGACAAGTTTTTCCAAAGTGGCGCTCGCTAGATAATGAACAGGCAATCTTAGAATTAGCAGGGATAGCAGTATGCTCTGGTGTGTGAAGTACTATGGCATGGCTTCGCTCTCACTCTACGGCAAAATTAATAACTGAGTTTTGTCGCTATCTAAATCAACCAAATATGACCAAAATAAAAATATCAAAAATACTTTAGTCTTAAAAATGGCTAAATAAAACTCATAAATATATGTTAATTGTAATCTGTGGTGCTACTGCTAGTGGTAAATCTAGTTTAGCTTTAGAAATAGCCCAACGCCTAAATTCAATTATCATTAGTGCAGATTCACGCCAGATATATCGTGAGTTTGATATTGGTACAGCTAAACCATCCCTAATGGAACAAAAATTAGTCCCTCACTATCAGATTGATATTTGCGAACCGACGGAGACATTAACTCTGGCAGAATATCAACAGCAAACCCAAACAATTATTGAGAATAATAACCAGAGGGCAAATAACCATTTACCCTTGCTGGTAGGTGGTACAGGATTATATTTAGATTCAATTACCAAAGGCTTAAAAATTCCCCGAGTATCGCCGCAACCAGAATTGCGCTCTCAACTATCGGCTTTAGGACAAACTCAACTTCATAATTGGTTATCCCAGGTTGACCCCATAGCAGCAAATAAAATTCACTTGAACGACCAATTTAGAACCTTAAGAGCCTTAGAAGTATTTTACGTTACAGGAATCCCTATTACCGAACAACAAGGCGAAAATCCCCCCGATTATCCTATTTTACAAATTGGCTTAGATTGTGATGTGACAGCATTAGATAAGAGAATTGCTATCCGTACCAACCAAATGATCGAGATGGGTTTAGTTAAAGAAGTAGATTACCTCTGCAATAAATATAGCGAAGATTTACCCCTACTAAATACCCTGGGTTATGGCGAAATTAAACAATATCTAGCTGGCGATCTTACTTTACAACAAGCGATCGCTTTAACCATAACCCATACCCGTCAGTTTGCTAAACGTCAACGTACTTGGTTTAGAAAAAACCAAAAGATTAACTGGTTTGATAATAGTAGTCTTAATTTAGTTGAGCAAGTCTGGCAAAAAATACAAGAATTTGTTGATTGTTGATTATTAAACTACAGATCTAAAACTACTTTAGCTGTCTTAGGTTTAGAGATGCAAATTAATACCGAACCTTCATCGGGTTCACTAGCAGGGGATTCAATGTATTCTACTTCTCCTTCCTCTAACTGGCACATACAAGTCATGCAGATTCCTTGACGACAACTATAGTCAGGATTAAGAGCATTCGCTTCAGCAAATTCTAATAAAGTACCGTCCTCTGGTGTCCAGGTTACAGTTTTATCAGACTTAGCAAATACAACTTCTGCGCTATCTACTGTTCCTTGGTTATCACTTCCAGCTTTAGGTTTACCTTTAGTTTTACCCCCACCAAAAGATTCAAAGAATACATTTTCTTCGGGTACGTTTAATTCATCTAATCCTTGTTGAAGAGAATCCATAAATGAGGGAGAACCACATAAGAAATATTCGGCGTTAGTTGAACCGTTATGTGTTTCGCGGATTTCGGGAATAATGATATCTTCTAGAAGTTGTTTATCTGCATAACCTTGGCTGTGATATTTTCCCGCATCTTGTACACCAGGACGACTATAGCGATAATGAATATGAAGATTAGGATAAGATTTGGCGATCGCATTTATTTCTTCACGACAAGCATGATATTCTCCATTGCGCGCACCGTGAACAAACCAAATATGACGCTTAAGATTTAGACGACTAGATGCTTTTGCCATACTAATCATTGGTGTAATTCCTACTCCGTTGCTGATTAACACCGCAGGAACAGAACTATTAACATCAATGTAAAACTTACCACTAGGAGGTTTACAGGGAATAATTGAACCTTCGCTAATGCGATCGTGCATAAAGTTAGAAGCCACACCAGGAGGTACATCTAAATCTTTAGGTGAACCTTCTCGTTTGATCGACAGACGATAATAGTCCCTAGACTGAGGATAGTCTGACAGGGAATAGGTGCGAATTACAGGGCGTTGTTGCTCTGGAATCTCTAACTTAATCGTCAAAAATTGACCAGGTTTAAAATCAGGCAGTTCTCCCCCATCAACGGGTTGAAAGTAAAAAGAAGTAATTTCTTTGCTTTCTGATTCTTTTTTGACAATTTTGAAGTTACGCCAGTCTTGCCAGGTATCGTTTTGAGTATCTTTTTGAGTATCGTTGCTTGGAGATTTTTTCTTTTCTTGGGAAACACTAGATTCAGACTTATCTTTAACTACTAAACCAATACCCGCACCAGCGATAAATGCCAATAGGGAAGCGTATACACCAATTTTATTAGCTGATTTATCTTTGGGATTAGTTAACCCAATTGCTACTGCTGCAATCAGTGTCGCAATCGCTAATGATGTACTTGCAGCAGTAATACTTCTAAGCAGAGGATTATGAATTTTACTGAGACTACTAAACATAGTTTTGTTAGATGCTTTGATCTGAAGATTACCAACCAAACCGATGAGGTAATTATATTATTTAGGTCAGCTTAATTTTTAATCTCAATATTGTATTGTGCTATATTACTTGGCTAGGGGAACATAGCCAAAAGTAACATTAAA
>JASJDX010000440.1 GCA_030064975.1 Pleurocapsa sp. MO_192.B19 | reverse complement strand
TGGGTACATGACGTGCAACACATTCTACTACTCCACCTAAAGAATCTTTATCTCTTCTAGCTAAATCGATGCGTTCAATCATGGTTTCCGCACATTCGGTGTTGGGACAACGCACAATATTACTTTCTACCTGTTCTAAGGTTACGGTATTGCTGTCAACTTCAGCTTCAATATCTTTGATACGTTTGACGTAGCCAACAATTTCGATCCCTGCAACTTGCTTAAGAATTTTTTTAGCGATCGCACCTGCGGCTACTCTACCAATAGTTTCTCTTGCTGAAGAACGTCCACCGCCTTTCCAGTTACGAATTCCATACTTAGCATCATAAGTAGCATCAGCATGGGAGGGACGATATTTTACCGCCATCTCATTATAGTCTTGGGAACGAGCATCTTTATTCCGCACCAAAATGGCGATCGATGTTCCCAAAGTTTTGCCTTCAAAAACTCCCGAAATTATTTCACAAGTATCGCTTTCTTTCCTGGGTGTAGTAATTTTACTTTGTCCTGGTCTTCTGCGGTCTAAATCGACCTGTATTTCCGCTTCACTAATTTCTAGTTGTGGCGGACAGCCATCAATAACTACACCAACACCTCCACCGTGAGATTCTCCGAAAGTAGTAATGCGAAATAGATGTCCAAATGTGTTCCCCATAATGCTTTTGCTGTCCTAGTAAAGCGACTTGTATTGTATCGAAACTTTTCTCACTAAATTATCAATAGATTTCTAAGAACTAATAGTTACGCTTAAGGTCAATCCTGTCATGCGCCAGGTAGCAAAGCAGTTTTCAAACAACACTTTGCTAGCACTGCCTAAGTCCCCGTCTTGGTCAATAATTCCTCCTTCAATTAGTTTTCCGCCTCTAGTTTCCAGGTTGAGCCGTATTTCTCCGTTATCTTCATGTTTCAAGACTAGTTTTCCTCTAGCTAACACTTGTCCTGCACGGCTAATGATTGCACACTCCATTGTAGACTCTATAAATAATTAATATAGCTGCAAAAATAAAAATCGTCTCATATTACCAGTAAATTAGCACCATCAGTATGAATAAAGGCTGGATCTACCGTGAACAGGTTAAAACTGCTGACGCGGGACAGACCGTATTAAAGTATTACACAACAAAATATCGCCACTCTAGTCAAGATGAATGGCAAGCCAGAATTGAATCTGGTCAAATATTATTGAATCATCAGTCTGTTACTGTCGCAACCATTCTTAAAACTGGAGACAACCTAGCTTATCATCGATCGCCTTGGATTGAGCCAGAAGTCCCCTTACAGTTTGATATTTTGTACGAAGATCGAGATTTGTTGGTAATTAACAAACCCTCAGGATTACCTGTAATGCCAGGAGGGGGATTTTTGGAGCATACCTTACTCTGGCAACTAAAAACCAACTATCCCCAAGATACTCCTGTACCAATTCATCGTCTAGGGAGAGGAACTTCAGGGTTGCTATTGTTAGCGCGATCACAATTAGCCAAATCTAGCCTCTCTCAACAAATGCGGGATAGCACTGCTAATAAACAAGAGAATAGCCATTTTAGTAAAGTTTATCGTGTTTTGGTCACGGGTAATTCAATTGGCGATTGGCTACGCCACCTCGCTCCGCGAGATCGCCTGACGATCATTCAGCCTATTGGTAAAATTCCTCATCCTGTTTTGGGCTATATCTATGGGGCAACTCCTCAAGGTAAATATGCTCGTAGTGAATGTCGTGTAATTAGGCGTTATAGCAACTGTACAATGCTGGAAGTAAGGATTTTTACAGGTCGTCCCCATCAAATTAGAATTCATTTAGCAGCAGCAGGTTATCCTCTGTTAGCCGATCCTTTATACGTGGCAGGAGGGACTTTTGCTGAAGTAAGTCACGATCACGAAAAGATACCTGTTCCAGGAGATTGTGGTTATTATCTTCATGCCTATCGTTTATCTTTGATTCATCCACAAACATTTCAGAAGATGAATTTTAAATGCTCAATACCAAAGCAATGGCGATTGCGCAGCTAGCCTTCGGCATCGCGAAGCCTGGACGGAGTCCAATCGCTTGATTAGACTTCTGGTGAACAAATATCAAAATTTTTTTTAACTCTAGATTTTTTAACTCTAGGGGATGGATGCTCCTTTCTTGCCAAAATTAAAATTTAACTTCAACATCCATTAATTGTCCTTCACGAACATATTTTACTAGTTGGTTATTTCTTTCATAACATAGTCGTAAGATTCAGGATATTTCCACCAATTATCAGGTTGATGTTGTTTATAGTTAGCTGGACACCATGTATATTTGATCCATTTGGGATAATATGTTTTGAGAGTTAACATTCCTCTTCTGTAGTGCCAAGGAATGCTGACAACTAAAAGATTTTTAAGAGTATGAATACCAAAATTTTCTTCTAATACAAATAAAGAAGCAATTGCACCATCCTTGGAATGATTTGAACGATCTTCAACTAAAATTTTGTCTTCTGAAACGTTAAGTTTTAGGGCATTATCTCGCATTGTCCAAGAAAGAGGATAAGTATATTTGCCGTATCCCGATCCACCTGAAAATAAAATGTAATTTGCGCGTTTTAAATTAAGTAATTCAACAGCCTTGTGCACTCGTTCAATACCTCTTCCACCAAATGTAAAAATACAATCTCCTTGGTTTCCATTATCTCTGGCATTACCAAATAATATTTTAGTTATTTGTTCTTGTGATAAATTATCAACATTAATTTCAGATAATTTCATTAAAGCTTTAACACCTATCTTGTACTATTTTATTACCTATCTCAATCTTACCCCTATACATACTATTATTATGCAAAACTCAAATATTTTTATCTGGGATTTTTGGTATTATTTTGATTCACAACAAAAACTTTTCCATATCTTTTATCTTAATGCCAACAAAAATTTAGTTTCTACTGAAAAACATCACTTCCATTCGCGAATTGGTTACGGAACAACTTATGATTTTAGAAATATAGAACATATCAATTTCAATGTTTTAGAAGCTTCTGACAACTATTGGGCTAATACTTCTATTTGGAGTGGAGATATCATCAAAATTAATAATGGTTTCTTACTTTTTTTTACGTCAAGAAATAAATACCAAGATGAAAGTTTTACCCAAAATATTGGGATTGCTTATTCACCAAAAGATTTTAACAACTGGATTATCTCAGATATTCGTATTCCTCCTAATTTTGTTTATGAGCGTAGAAGTTTAATTGGAGATACAACTATTCATGCTTGGAGAGATCCTTTTTTATGCCGAATCGATCGACAAGTTTATATGCTTGTTTCAGCTAAATCTATATATAGCCCTGTTGGCAGAAAAGGAGTTATTGGATTACTAAAAATGAAAGATAACAGCTTTAAGGAATGGGAATATCTAAACCCTATATCAGAACCATCTCATTACTCAGAAATGGAAGTACCACAGTTGTACATAAATTCTAAAAACGAATATGAATTAATATTTTCTTGTCGCTCTGAATATGATTTGGCACCCACAACAAATAAAGCAGGGGGACTACAAAGCTTGATTTCTTCAAATTGGCAAAATTTTAGAAATAGTCAAGTCAATGTTCTTTTACCAGAAAGCTCCAGATTATATGCTTGTCGTATTATTCCTGAACTTAATGGTGAAATAGTTGGCTTTGATTTAGAGAATGGTAATTTGCATAGAACTGATGTTAAGACTAATTTTAAATGTGTTAATCGTAATTTTGATGATCTAAATTTTAAAATTTAGGTTTTTAAGTGAAACTTATGATCTTTTGTTTAGTATGTCTGTTAATTATTTCAATAGCTTGTTAGAAACCTTTCATCTGCTTAAATCCCCTGCCAATGCTGCTCACTTAGAGTGTTCGATCGCCCAATACAGACAGGGGCAAGTAACAGAAAAAGATTTATTGATTAACAGTCGTCATTAAAGAAGCTGAATATCTTTCCCCCGCCACTACATTTTTTGGTGATGCTGCATCAATTTGGGCAATTTCTGCTTCAGTTAAGACAATATCCACTGCTGCGGCATTCTCTTCTATGTAAGCTTGACGTTTAGTTCCAGGAATTGGCACAATATCTTCACCTTGTGCTAATAACCAAGCAAGTGCTAGTTGTCCTGGTGTAACTTCTTTATTCTGGGCGATTTCTTTAATGCGCTCTACCAATTTTAGATTTTGGTAAAAATTCTCTCCAGTAAACCTGGGCTGAGTACGTCGGAAGTCATCAGGGGCAAAATCATCAGGACTAGATATTTTGCCAGATAGAAAACCTCTTCCTAATGGACTATAAGGGACAAAGCCAATTCCTAATTCACGGAGAGTAGGCAAGATTTCCGCTTCAGGATCGCGACTCCAAAGAGAATATTCACTCTGCAAAGCACTGATGGGATGAACTTTGTGGGCGCGACGAATTGTCTTAGGTGCTGCTTCAGAAAGTCCTAAATAGCGTACTTTACCTTGCTTGACTAACTCTGCCATTGCTCCAACGGTATCTTCGATCGCAACTTGAGGATCGACACGGTGTAGATAATAAAGATCGATATAGTCTACTCCCAATTTTTGTAAAGAGCGATCGCAAGATTGTTTTACTGTTTCGGGATTGGCATCCATCACTAAATTATTAGTAGTTGGATCATATTTAATGCCAAACTTAGTTGCGATCGTAACCTCATCCCGACGAGAAGAAATTGCTTTGCCTACTAATTCTTCATTGTTACCGTACATTTCGGCAGTATCGAGAAAAGTTACACCCAAATCTAACGCTCTAGCAATTGTCTCAATTGAGTCAGCTTCGTTACCACTACCATAGGCAATAGACATTCCCATGCAGCCTAATCCTAATTCTGAAACTGTGAGTCCTTGTGTTCCTAGTTTTCTGGTTTTCATCAATTTTCTCCTGTTTCGTATTTAAGCTGATGATGCTGATCTAGAAGGTAATCTTCATTTTTTTGTTGTGCTTCTAATTTCTGGTAATGTTCAATTTTCCAGTTGATGACTTCTAGATGTTGTTGGAGTTGAAGAATATGTTCG
Organism: Pleurocapsa sp. MO_192.B19; assembly: GCA_030064975.1. Lineage (GTDB taxonomy): Bacteria > Cyanobacteriota > Cyanobacteriia > Cyanobacteriales > Xenococcaceae > Waterburya. The sequence continues at coordinate 522 of JASJDX010000440.1, read as the reverse complement.
TTTACCTGTTGTTGATGCTGCTCTAACATTAGCCTACGCTCTCGTACGGCTTCTGGCTGTTGGCGAAATAAACTAATAAATTGCTGCATTTGGCGAATTGACATTCCCGTTGCTCGTAGGCAGTTAAGAAACTTAATTTGCCTCACATTTTCAGCAGAATAGCTACGATGACCTTTTTCATCCCTACCAACTGCTTCGAGCAATCCCGATCGCTCGTAGTAACGTAAGGTATGCACGCTCAGTCCAGATAAAGAAGCAACTTCTGCGATTGTCAGTTTATCTTCCATGCCAATACTCTAGAACTTAGAGCGCACTCTAAGTCAAGCTTTAAATTACTTCTAACGGGACTTAGACATTTTTTAGTCAAAAACAGTCTCAAACCTATATACAGCAATGTTTTTACCTCAATTTAGTGTTTTTCTTGATATACTTTGGTTTCAGCGATTTTTTAGTGTTTGGTGTAAATCCCTTTCTTCATGAGGGTTTGAGGCTGTTTTCTTGTTGTTTTTTGTCTAAGTCCCG
>JASJDX010000024.1 GCA_030064975.1 Pleurocapsa sp. MO_192.B19 | reverse complement strand
CTGGTATACCAAGAGCTAGCTCCATAAAAGCCAAAAAATAACTGTTTGATATTTCAGATTATGAAAATTTCCAAGTAAAAGCTAGTGGTCAAGCAATTTTTAATTCACATCAGGCGTATTAGGACAATAGTATCCTTATCTCGGCTCAACGCCTCTATTGCATCACTACTTGTTCTTGGTTTGCTACTCTCAAATAAGATATATTCGTCTTAGCATCATTACCTTGATATGCGGTAGTATAAAGCTCTTTCAAATCACTAATCAGAGGATAGCGAGGATTCGAACCAGTACACTGGTCGTCAAAGGCTTGTTCGGCTAGAGTTTCAACTTGGACATAAAACTCAGCTTCTTTTCCAGGCATGGCTTCTTTTATACTTAAAGGAATATCAACTTCTGCCTTAAGATTTTCGATCGCCTCAAGCAGTTTTTCTACTTTTTCTTCAGGGGTGTCACCGCCCAACTTTAAGTAATCGGCAATTTCAGCATAACGTTCTTTGGCGTGGGGATATTCGTATTGGGAAAAAATAGTCTGTTTAAAGGGTGCATCGGTTGAATTGTAGCGCATGACGTGGGTAATCATTAGGGCATTGGCTAAACCGTGGGGAATATGAAAAGTTGCCCCTAGTTGATGTGCCATCGAATGACAGATTCCTAAGAAAGCATTGGCAAACGCCATCCCTGCAATAGTAGCTGCGTAGTGGACTTTTTCTCTAGCAATGGGATCTTTTGCCCCTAGCTGATAGGCGCGGGGGAGATATTCCATTAGTAAAGCGATCGCCTGTAATGCTAAACCGTCGGTATATTCAGTCGCCAATACTGAAGCATAAGCTTCTAAAGCGTGGGTTAAGGCATCGATCCCACCAAATGCGGTGAGGGATTTGGGCATATTTAGCACTAGTTCGGGATCGACAATAGCAATGTTGGGAGTCAAGGCATAGTCGGCGAGGGGATATTTAATTCCTGCACGATCGTCGGTGACAACGGCAAAGGGAGTTACTTCCGAACCTGTGCCAGAAGTGGTAGGAATGGCTACCATTTCTGCCTTCTTACCTAAAGGTGGTAACTCATACACCCGTTTGCGGATATCCATAAACCGAGTAGCAATGCCTTCAAATTCAATTTCAGGATGTTCGTACATCAACCAAATTACTTTAGCTGCATCCATGGGCGAACCCCCACCAAAGGCAATAATTACATCGGGTTGAAAAGTGTTAACCCTAGCTAATCCCATTTCAATCGTGGAAAGATTGGGATCGGGCTCTACATCATAAAATATTTGATGTTCGATGTTAATCTCTTCTAAAGCATCGGTGACTTCTTTAATCATCCCTAAGTCATATAAAGGCTTGTCGGTAACGATAAAGGCTCGTTTTTTTCCTGCTAAATCTCTTAACGCTACGGGCAAACAACCGTATTTAAAATATACTTTGGGTGGAACGCGAAACCAGAGCATATTTTGTCTTCGTTCGGATACGGTTTTGATGTTGAGTAGATGACAAACGCTAACGTTTTCACTAACGGAATTACCACCCCAAGTACCGCAACCCAGGGTTAAAGAGGGGTCTAACTTAAAGTTATACAAATCGCCGATCGCTCCCTGAGAAGAAGGAGTGTTAATCAATACCCTACCTGTAGAGACGTGGGTATCAAAATAGTCAATGCGATCGCTGTTACTAGGAGCAGTATAAAGTACGGAAGTATGTCCCCGTCCACCTAGTAAAATTAATTCTTCGGCTTTGGCGGTTGCTGCTTTGAAATCTGCTGCTCGATACAAAGCTAAAACAGGAGATAATTTTTCAATGGAAAATGGTTCGTTCGTGCCTACCCCATCGATTTCGCCAATTAAAACTTTACTACCTTCAGGAACTTCTATGCCTGCTAGTTCGCCGATTTGGGCTACAGATTGACCAACTATAGCTGCGTTAATATGTCCATCTTTAACTAATACCTGGCTTACCTTGGACTGTTCTTCGGGATTTAAAAAGTAAGCCCCTCGTAGAGCAAATTCTGCTTTGACGCGATCGTACATTTCATCGACGACAATCACCGACTGTTCCGAAGCGCAAATCATGCCATTGTCAAAAGTTTTACTCAATAGAATTGAGCTTACCGCTAGTTTGATCTCGGCAGTTTCATCAATCACGGCGGGGGTATTACCTGCACCCACCCCTAAAGATGGTTTTCCTGAAGAATAAGCAGCCTTAACCATTCCAGGGCCACCTGTCGCCAGAATTAAATTTATATTAGGATGCTGCATTAAAGCCTTAGAGAGTTCCACCGAGGGCTTATCAATCCAACCAATTATATCTTCAGGCGCACCTGCTGCTGCTGCTGCATCAAGGACTGTTTTAGCTGCCGCGATCGTACATTCTTTGGCTCTGGGATGGGGTGAAAAAATAATCGCGTTGCGGGTTTTGAGAGCAATTAAAGCTTTAAAAATTGCGGTAGAAGTAGGATTAGTTGTCGGCACAATTCCCGCTAAAATTCCGACAGGTTCAGCTATCTTTTGAATCCCGAAATGGGAGTCGGATTCGATTACACCACAGGTAGGTTTTTGTTTGTATTTGTTGTAGATAAATTCGGAGGCAAAGTGATTTTTAATTACCTTGTCTTCCACGATTCCCATACCTGTTTCATTAACCGCTAACTTAGCCAAAGCAATGCGTTTTTCATTAGCAGCTAAAGCAGCTTTTTTGAAAATTTTGTCTACTTGTTGTTGAGTAAAATTAGCATATTGATTTTGAGCGGATTTTACTTTTTGAACTAGCGCATTTAAATCTTGTATATTTTTGACTTTCATTATTAATGTTTAGTTGTTAGTTATGAGTTATAGGTCAATAATAATCGGTCATTAGTTATTAGTTCGTATGAGGAAAACGAATGACAAAAAATGAATTGCTAATAACAAAATCAATAAGCTTTAATTCCGTATTTAGTAAAAAATTCTTTAGCTGTGGCAACTAATTCTGGGGATGCACTAGGTGTATCTTTAAGCTGGTATCTATATCCTAACTGTTCCCATTTATATTCCCCCATTTTATGAAAAGGTAAAATTTCTACTCGTTCAACATTATTTAGTTTGGAGATAAATTGAGCTAAGCCTTTAATATTTTTAGGCGGGTCTGTAAGATTAGGAACTAAAACAAATCTAATCCAAGCTGGCTTATCAATCTCATTCAAGTAGTGGGCAAAATTTAAAGTAGGCTCTAAAGAAACTTGAGTAACTTGATGATAGATTTGGGCATCAAAAGATTTGATGTCTAGTAATACTAAATTTACATAATCTAAGACAGGTTTTGCTGTAGCTAATTTAACATAACCAGAAGTATCTAAAGCAGTATGAATTCCTAACTCTTGACAACGACGAAAAATCTCAATAATAAACTCTGGCTGCATTAAAGGTTCGCCTCCAGTTATTGTTATTCCACCTCCAGAAAACTTCATATAAGACTGATATTTTTGAATGTCTACAATTAATTCATCAACTGTAACTTCTTTGCCTTCTTCGGGATAGCGACAGTCAGGATTATGACAGTAAAGACATCTCAGGGGACAACCTTGGGTAAAAATGACATAACGAATACCAGGACCATCAACTGTCCCGCAAGTTTCGATAGAATGAATCCTACCTTTTGTTTTAGATAGATGACTTTTTGTCATGAGTTGGTAGTTAGTAGTTAGTAATTAGTAGTTAAGTTGTTTATGGCTGTTTACACAAATAACATCAAGACAAAAGATGTTATGCCCTTGTGCTACAAATAATTTCTAAACTTGCTGATGAACAAGTAAAACAGCACAGGGAACATGATGAGAAACATAGTTACTAACGCTCCCCCTAATTAACTCGTTTAAACCTTTTCTGCCATGGCTACCAATAACAATTAAATCTGCTTCCCAGTCTTTAGCTAATTCACAAATTTGATGTTCTGGTTGACCGATTTCTTGAGCTAAGTCTGCTACAATTCCTGCTTGTTCAGCCTCTTCTACTAAAGATTGGAGATAGTCTAATCGATTTGATACTAAGAGTTGCCAGTCTGCTTCTGCTGCTTCATTAGTTTCATGGGAATGATATCCACTACCAATTAAAGAGACTGTATTTTGATATTTTGCTTCTAAAGGGGAAATGACATTTAATAACTGTAATTGTGCATTAAATGCTTGAGCTAAGGATAAGCTTTGTTGAAAGGCTTGTTGGCTAAGTTGGCTCTCATCTAAAGCTACTAGAATTTTTCGATACATGAAATTTCTCCTTAAGGTGAGGATTTAGAGGAAAACTGATGTTGATAATTTCTAATTACTTAAATGTTCGAGGAAAATATTTTGCTCCAGCATGAAGACTGGTTAGAGTATGTTTGGCATGGGGTTGCTGGCAAGCAACCATGGTTTTGATGTGTTCTGCTTCGTCATCTCGAATACTAATGAATACATCATAGAGGTTATTAATCGCAGGACGATGTAATTCTGGATGTCCTGTTTGGAATTCATCAAACATATAGAGATCGCCATCGTAGTAGTAATCAATTGCTATTTGCGGTGCGGGTTGGGATCTAAGCCATGCTTGATTCTTCCCTAAAAATTTGTCGTAGCTTTTGTAAGCTTCTTTTTCGACTAATTCCATAAATCGATAAGCCGCACGAGGAGAAATAAAATAGACTGCAACAATAATCCAGTAATAAATTACTGCGGTAGTACGAGCCAAAAGACGATCTAGCCAAAAGCGATCCCCCCCTAAGGCTTCGATGATTAAAAGATGATGTAGTTCGTTCCAAGATTGAGCAAAATGAATTTTGAGCCAGTCTGCTTTACGCCACCACCCCAAGGTTTCATAAAGATGTAGCACAGACATATAGGCAAAATAGGGAATGCGGGCAACGGTTTCTAAGACATAAAATCGGGGATAAGGGCGATTTCGATACACTATGTTAATTACAAATACGAGCAGATTAACTAATAAGCGAATCATCTATTTCTCCTCGTATTATTTTGATAAAAGAAACTTGATAATTATTATATTTCTTTTATTTGTCTCGATTGTAAAAAACAAATTCTACTTAACTGTCATTTCTTAATATTTTCTTGATAAAATTAACATGAAATTGTGACATAAAATTATGATATTTTGCGATCGCTATTTCATTAATAATTAAATAATTATTTAACTTTTAATAAGCTTCGATCGCTCAATCCTAATAGACAGTTAAGCTAAAAATAGTTAGTCTTGCATTAACTTTGTCATAAATATATAGTCGGTAAATTAACTATTAGGAAATAACATGAAGAAAACTAAAGTCAATCCCTATCTCCAGTTATTGGAAATTCCTCCAGGGTATCTTAATACTATGGGGTATGTTAATGAATCAGAAGTTAATGGTCCTGGCATTAGGGCAGTAGTTTGGTTACAAGGGTGTTTAAGAGAATGTGATGGCTGTTTTAACCCTGAATCTTGGTCATTTGAAATTAATCAATTAATTTCTGTCGATCACCTGGTAGAAAAAATCTTAAGTAATCTTAACAATACTGGAGTTACTTTTTCAGGAGGAGAACCTTTTTGGCAAGCACCAGCTTTAACAGAAGTGGCAAAAAAAGTTAAAGCAGCAGGACTAAATGTCATGTCTTTTACAGGTTTTACTTTAGAAAGGTTACAGTCAGAATATGCTCCTGCATCTAGTAAAGAATTATTAGCACAACTCGATATTTTAGTTGATGGTGCTTATGTTAAATCTTTAACAGTTAACGATCCCAATTCCTTAGTTTCTTCTAGTAACCAAAAAGTTCATGTTTTTAATCCTGACCTAAAAGATAAACTGGATTGGGCAAGTGACCAAATAGAAGTCCACATTCAAAAAGATGGCAGTAGAATTATTACTGGTTTCCGTGGTTCTTTAGATAGTTAGTGTTTAGTGGTTGGTGGTCATTAATCGTTAGACAAAAAACGAAGAATAAAAGACAAACTAGCATTAACTTTAAGCGCACTATGAATCCAAAAGATATTCAAAAATTTCTGGTTTTTCTAGTTATCTGTTGCTTGATTAGTTTGGTAACGTTTATTTCTCCTGTACTAGCTGGACAAGAAGCGGTAGATATTTATTTTTTTCATAGTAAAACTTGTCCTCATTGTCTCAAACAAAAACCACTAATGGAAAGTGTTGCTCAACTTAATTCTGAGATTAGTTTACACGCTTATGAGGTGAGCGAGCAACCTCAGATTTGGCAAGATTTTCTCAAGCAAAATCAACTAAAATCAGAAGCAGTTCCCCGCACTGTCATTGGAGATAAGCAATTTATTGGCTATAGCGAAAGTGATGGAGAACTAGAGTACAATCAAGTTTACCAAGGTTATATTGGCTACAAAAATCAAATTATCACTGCAATTGAAACTGAATTAGGACATCGAGTTAATCTAGGGGTTACGGGAGCGTCTGAGAATAATTATGGTTTTAGTTCATCTTTACCTTGGCAGATTTTAGTATTGCCAATTTTATATTTACTTGCCTATCCTCTGGTAATGAAAAAGTTTTTTACTCACCAGAAAAAATTCTCCTTTGGTTTAGGATTAATTGCAGTAATTGTTATTAGTCTTTTTTGGTTTTTCTCTGTCACTCCAGATGTAGCAATCAAAGAATTTGCTCAAAGTTTACCTTTTCCCTTATTTGTTTCTACAATTGCCTTAGCGGATGGTTTTAATCCCTGTGCTTTTACGGTTCTAATTATACTCCTTTCATTACTAACTCATACTAGAAGTAGAAAACAAATGGCAGTAGTTGGTTCTACTTTTGTCGCTACTTCAGCGATTATGTATTTTATTTTTATCATGGCGATGGTTTTAGTGGGTTCTTTGTTTTTAGAACAATATGGAACAATCGCTATGCTATTGTTAGGAAGCGTAGTCGCGATCGTGGGAGTAATTAATCTGAAAGATTACTTCTTTTTTAAGCAGGGATTTTCTCTTTCTTTATCCTCAAAACAACAGTTAGCTGTTAGTAAAAAAGCTAGCCAAATTTCAAGGGAACTTAAAGCAGGAGAAAAAAATAAAACTATGCTTTTTACTGCTTTAGGTGGGACAATTTTATTAGCGATATTTGTCAATATTATTGAGTTGGGATGTACGGCTATTTTACCTGCGGTTTACATGACTAGTCTCCTTCAGTATTGTTCCTCAAATTTGTGGTTGTGTGCTGCATTTTGGACTGCCATTTATGCCCTAATTTACATTATTCCCCTGGTAGTGATTTTAGCTAACTTTATCTATTCCTTTAAATCATCAAGACTAAGCGAATCTCAAGGAAAAATGCTCAAGCTAACAGCAGGGATCTTTATGTTGTTCTTTGGACTGCTAATGATCTTTAAACCAGAGTTATTGACCTTTAGTTAATAGTTGATTTTTCCATCATTAAATTATGTTTGATTTTTCAAGATAAATGATGCGAACGTTACATAGAATTCATAGTATTTTATACTCCTATTGAAAAACATCAATTATAAATTGGTTTTTGGCATTTAATTTTTTTGTGATTATAATAGCTAAAGCTAAATATTCTCATATGAGGTTGATTCCCGTTGTCGATCCTGCGACGGTAATATTTCAAGGGGTGCATAATGTACCGTTTAACAGTGTTATCTACCTTAGCATTGACTATGAGTAGTAATAGGTTAGAACATTGTGAGAATATTTAGTTTTCAGACGATCAATAATAAATTATGAACACAGCAGTTCTAAACCTTTCAGACGAAGAACTAAAAGAAAAGTTTAATAATCTAAAAAATCGCCAAGATATTGCAAACTTACTTGATATTACCGATTATCAACTACGATATCACTTATATATTTCTCCTATTAAGTACGCTTATACTGAATTCTTGATTCCCAAAAAGTCTGGTGGAAATAGATTAATTATTAAGCCAACAACGTCTCTTAAAATAATTCAAAAAAAACTGAATCAAGTATTAACTGCTGTATATAGACCTAAACCTTCAACGCACGGTTTCACGAGGGGAAAAAGTATTGTCACAAATGCAGAAAAACATCTTAGACAACGCTACCTTTTAAATATTGATATTCAAGATTTTTTCTTTTCTATCAATTTCGGTAGGGTTAGAGGACTTTTTCTCGCTAAACCATATGGATGTACAAAAGAAGTTGCTACAGTTTTAGCTCAAATATGTTGTTACGAAAATCAATTACCACAAGGTGCTTCTACATCTCCTATCATATCCAACATGATTTGTTCGAGGTTAGATTCTGAATTACAAAAATTAGCAAAAAAACATCAATGTATTTATACTAGGTACGCTGATGACATAACTTTTTCAACTTCAAGATTCAAATTTCCACCTCGTTTAGCATTATTTTCCATAGAATCTGATGCAATAGTTTTAGGTAAAGAGCTAATTAAAATAATTAAAGATAATGGATTTAAGATAAATGAGTCTAAAACTAGGTTGCAGAGTAAATATGGACATCAAGAAGTTACGGGAATTACAGTCAATGAAAAATTGAATATTAATCGTAAATATATTCGACGAATTAGAGCAATACTTCATGCATGGAAAAAATATGGAATTGAAAAAACAGAAACTGAATTTTGGAATAAATACGATAAAAAGCATCGTTATTACAAAGATCGGGCTTCTTTTGAATCTATTATTAAAAGCCGTATAGAATTTATTGGGTATGTTAGGGGTAAAGACGACCTAATATATTTAAAGTTTCTAAGACAACTAGCCGATCTTTCTCCTCATCTTGTTGATATTTCTAAAATTAACTCGATTATACAAAAACGAGACAATAGTATTCAAGATAATAAGCTGTTTAAAGCTGAGATTTGGACTGAGGGTAAAACGGATATCAAGCATCTGAAAGCTGCTTTTCAAAATCTTATCGAACATAAACAATATAATTTTGAACTATCCTACAAAGAAGACTTAAATGACCAAAAACAAGGTAGTAGCGAACTATTGAAAATGTGTGAACAATATTGTAAGAGTCCAAGAAATACTCCTATAATTGCTATTTTTGATAGAGATGAAGCTAATTATGTAGTAAAAGCTCATAGGGATGATGTAGGATTTAAGAATTGGGGAAATAATGTTTATTCTTTTGCAATACCAATTCCTCCTCATCGTAAAGATTTAAAGGAGATTTGTATTGAACATTACTATACTAATGAAGAAATTTGTAGAGAAGATCATAATAAAAGAAGAATTTTTCTAAGTAATGAATTTAATCATCATAGTGGAAGACACAAAAGTTTGAACTTTGTTGTAAGTAATTCCAAAAAAATCAACGTAAATAAGCTAACAATTATAGATGGAGAAGTATATAATGAGAATAACCAAAATGTAGCATTATCAAAAAACGATTTTGCTGATTCTATTTATCATAAAAAGAAAAACTTCAATAATTTTGATTTTAACGCTTTCAATAATATTTTTGAAATTATCGATAAAATTATAAAAAATTCATCTAATTAAAAAAAAGTAAGGCGAGGCATTACCCCACCTTACCAATGACAAAAAACAAAAGACTAAACTAAACCCGTTCGTGGAAAGTCCGATTAACCACATCCAACTGTTGTTCGCGAGTGAGTTTGATAAAGTTGACTGCATAACCCGATACCCTAATGGTTAACTGAGGATACAATTCGGGATGATCCATCGCATCAAGCAAAGTTTCGCGATCGAGGACGTTGATATTAATATGGTGTCCTGTATCGTGGAAGTAACCATCAAGCATTCCTGCGAGGTTATTGGTTTTATTGTCTTCACCTTTACCCAACGCTTCGGGGACAATCGAGAAGGTATAGGAAATACCGTCTTGGGCGTGTTCGTAGGGCAGTTTAGCCACGGATTCTAAAGCTGCGATCGCACCTTTGGTATCTCGTCCGTGCATGGGGTTAGCACCAGGGGCAAAGGGTTGTCCTGCTTTGCGTCCGTCGGGAGTATTACCAGTTTTCTTCCCGTAAACCACGTTAGAAGTAATTGTCAGTATCGATTGGGTAGGTACGGCACCGCGATAGGTTTTGTGTTGACGAACTTTGTTCATAAAGTCTTCGACAACTTTAGCGGTAATTTTATCAACGCGATCGTCATTATTACCAAATTTGGGATAATCTCCTTCAATGGCGTAATCTACCGCTAAACCGTCTTCATTACGAATTACCTTAACTTGGGCGTGTTTGATTGCCGATAGTGCATCTCCCACTACCGATAATCCAGCTACTCCACAAGCCATTGTCCGATAAACATCGCGATCGTGCAGTGCCATTTCTAGCCTTTCGTAGCAATATTTATCGTGCATATAGTGGATGACGTTGAGGGTATTGACATATAGTTTTGCCAGCCAACTCATCATCAGTTCGAATTTGGCAGTAACTTCTTCGTAGTCTAAATATTCAGAAGTGATCGGTGCAAACATCGGGGCGATCTGTTCTCCAGCTTTTTCGTCTTTACCGCCATTAATAGCGTAGAGTAAAGCTTTAGCTAAATTAACCCTCGCACCGAAAAATTGCATTTGTTTGCCAATCCGCATTCCCGATACACAGCAAGCGATGCCGTAGTCATCACCGTAGTAACCGCGCATCAAGTCATCGTTTTCATACTGGATGGAACTAGTATCGGCAGAAACTTTAGTACAGAAACGTTTGAAACCTACAGGCAGTTTTTCTGACCACAGTACAGTTAAATTAGGTTCGGGGGCTGCACCTAAGTTATACAAGGTGTTTAAGAAGCGGAAACTGTTTTTAGTAACGAGAGTTCTGCCATCTTCTCCCATACCGCCAATGGACTCTGTTACCCAAGTAGGATCGCCAGAAAATAGTTCGTTATAGGCAGGATGACGTAAGAAACGCACCATCCGCAACTTCATGACAAAATGATCGATAATCTCTTGAATTTCCGCTTCAGTAACGTCGCCATTATCCAAATCTCGTTGGCAATAAATATCGAGGAAAGTAGAAACTCGACCTAGAGACATTGCTGCGCCATTTTGTTCTTTGACCGCTCCTAAATACCCAAAATAAGTCCATTGAATTGCTTCTTTGGCATTAGCTGCAGGTTGAGAGATATCGCAACCATAACTAGCAGCCATCTGAGTTAATTCTTTAAGGGCTTTGATTTGTTCGGAAATTTCTTCTCTGAGGCGAATTACTTCTTCGTCAATAGTGTCTACTTCTAACGATAATAACTGTTGCTGCTTGTCTTCAATCAGGCGATCGCAACCATACAAAGCCACCCGCCGATAATCACCGATAATTCTGCCTCTACCGTAAGCATCGGGCAAGCCTGTAATAATACCTGAATGCCGTGCCAATTTCATTTCGCGGGTATAGGCATCAAAGACACCATCGTTATGAGTCTTGCGGTATTTAGTAAAAATTTCTTTGGTTTGTTCGTCTAACTGATAGCCATAGGCTTCGAGGGAACTTTTAACCACTCGAATACCACCAAAAGGCATAATTGCTCGCTTGAGAGGTTTATCGGTTTGTAAGCCGACAATTTTTTCTAATTCTTTATCAATATATCCTGGGGCATGAGCAGTAATGGAAGTTGGAACTTTGGTATCTGTATCTAAAATCCCCTTTTCCCGTTCTACTGCCATCAGATCTTTAACCTTCTCCCAAAGCTGATGGGTAACTTCGCTGGTACTGGCTAAAAATGAGCCATCTCCTTCATAGGGAGTATAGTTTTGTTGAATAAAGTCACGGAGGTTAATTTCTTCCGTCCATTTCCCTGAAACGAAGCCTTTCCACTGTTGAAACATTAGGTACACCTCCTATGTTCTTTCTGAGTTTTTTGCCTAATCAAGTTTTTACTAAGCTCAACTACTTACGAATATAACAAAAAAATTAGTAATAGCTAACTTTTGGAATCTATTTTTTGAGTACATTTGAGTACATTTGAGTACATTTTTTGATTGTATTAAATATCTGGTTTTTAGAGATATAAATTAAATTTATCTATAGTTATCTATAGTGTATTGATAGTAATAAAAAAGTAGTGGTAAAGCTAAAATCTTGGAATTGAAGAAAAATCTACAAAAGCAATAGTAAAAATTTTTATAAAGTCTTAAAAATCTTTTATCAAGATATAATTAATGAATGGGTTGAAGCAGGAAATAAAAGGAAAGATTTCGATTTTAGTTTTAATTCTTCCCTTCTGGCATCGGTCTTCCTTTTGTTTCTGGTAAATTAGGATAGGGTCTATAGGGCATGGGTATATATTGTACCGAAGGTCTACCGCCTGAAGGTTGGGGATATAATTCCATCAAATTGTAAATAAATTTGGGCAAGCCGACGGTTATGGGTAAACCAATTTCACTAGCTTGTTCTATAGAAATAGGGCAATCGTGAGTAATTTTACCTGTAGTTAACAAATCGATAATTCCCTCAATGTTTTCAGGAGTGATTTTGGGTTGAGGAATCTCATCTTTGAGGAGAGTACGCACGAATCTTTGTACTTGGGCGATCGCTTTTTCTGCCAAATCCGCCATAATTAAAGTCTGGTCATCAATCTTATCGATTGGTTTGCGTTCTATCACTTTTAAGATACTTGCTGCTGCCATATTACCCAACTGGGGATCGACAGGACCTAATACTGCATTGGCATCCATCACAATTTCATCAGCAGCTAAAGCCAGCATTGTACCCCCACTCATGGCATAATGAGGCACAAAAACAGTTACTTTGGCAGTATGACGAATTAAAGCCCTGGCAATTTGTTCTGTTGCTAAAACTAAGCCGCCAGGAGTATGTAGAATTAAATCGATAGGTGTGTCGGGAGAAGTTAGGCGTATGGCACGTAAAACTTGTTCTGAATCTTCAATAGAGATGTAACGAGAAAGGGGAATACCGAGTAAACTAATGGATTCTTGACGATGAATCAGCAAAATAACCCGACTTTTGCGCTTTCTTTCTAGTTCTCTAATCGCCTGTATTCTTTGGGCTTCGGTACGACGGCGTTGCCACACAGGTTGCAAAGAAGAAATAGCGAGGAAGATCCAAAATAGATCGAAAAAATTAAAGTTCATGTTCGTTAGTTATTAGTTATTAGTTTTAGTTATTAGTTAAAGGCTTCGAGCTTTAGTTTTTCTTGCCAATTTGATTGTGAAGTATCCACCGTAGTTAAATAAGCTTGTTCTGCTGTAGTAAAAGCTTCGGCATCTTTTTGTTGACTAGCGATTAAGTCGGCTGTAGCATCTGAAATATCATTCTGGCGTTTGTTTAAGCGATCGCATAATACCGCTTGGGGTGCAGTACATTGAATTATCTTTAAAGGTATATTGTTATCTTCAGCTCCAGAGATTGCAGGTTGACGTAGAGCAAGGCGATCGTATTTAGCATCAAGAATTACTGTATATCCTGTTTTAGCTAATGTAATGCCTAATTCTAACAGGCGATCGTAGGTTTTTTGAGTCATTTGGGCAGAGTAAATGCTATCTGGTCCTGATTCATCTAAGGGTATTCCAGCCAAATGTTTGCGAACAGCATCAGAACGAATCTGAATTGCACCTTCATTTATCGCAATATGTCTGGCAACTGTGCTTTTACCTGAACCCGATAAGCCTGACATTAAAATCAAACTTCCACACTTGCTTTGAGTATATTGATAAGCCTGTCGATAATAATCACTAGCAATTTTTTTAGCTTCTCGTTTATCAGCTTCGCTGATTTGAAGATCTTCGAGCAAAAAAGAATTTACTTTAGCCCTAACATAAGCCTGTCTGCTTAAATACAAAGGCAATACGAGCAATCCTAACCAATCTCCTGTATATTCAAGATAACTATTAAGAAAAGCATTTGCCAAGTCTAATTGCTTCCTGGCTGACAAATCCATTACGATAAATGCCACATCGTACATCGTGTCTACAAAGCGAAAAGATTCATTAAATTCAATGCGATCGAACAATTGAATTTTGTTTTGCCATAGGCAAATGTTTTTCAGGTGTAAATCGCCATGACATTCTTTAATTTTTCGCTCTTTAACTCTTGTGCGGAATAAATCTTGGCGATCGCTAAAAAATGCATCTGTATAAGCTTTGGTAGCTTCAAATTGCTCCCTCGTCTGAACAATATCAATATACTTTTGAGATTGCTGATAGTTTTCTTCAAAAGCTGCTCTAATATTATCAACAGTTCCAAAATTGTTAATGTAATTATTAGTTTCAGCACGGTTATGAAATTGGGCTACAATTTTGCCTAACTCAACTAAGTGATGGCTCGATAGCTTACCTGCTTCTAAAAGACTGCTAAACAGGTTTTTTTGGGGAAATTGAAGCATCTTTAGCGTGTATTCTACAATATTATCCGAGTTGCCAAGAACAAAATTATTATGGCAATCGCTAATTGGAATAACTTCTAAATATAGTTCGGGAGCAATTTTTTTGTTCAATTGTAACTCCATTGCTAAAAAATATTTTCTTTTAGCTAAAGTAGAATAATCAAGAAAACCAAAATTAACATTTTTTTTAAGTTTATAAGCATAGTTTCCTGTTAGGAAAACATAGGAAGCGTGAGTTTGAACGAGTTCTATTTCTTCCACTACAGCGTGAGGATAAAAACCTGGCTGTTGCATTTGAACAATTAATTGAGAAATATTAGTCATAGATAGAACAACCCTGCTTTCAACAAACAAAAATTGCTAGTGATACGAAAGTAGTAGTAAAGCTACAATCTTTGCTATCTCTACATTGTAGCCATGAATAAAGTACCAAATCCTTCCCATGTGATTGTACAGTTTTTTGGAGAATGATAGACTTAAACTTTTTTCTTGATCTTTTGTCAGTCAACCAGATATCTTCCTCACAATTTCTTCAATTTATTTATCTATCTTGGAGATATAAAGAACTAAGAAACATATTCTTCTGGTGGATCTATTCTTGCTCATTTGTTTAGTTCAGAGGAAAAAATTATGAGACTACATTTTCACGGTCATGATTATGACGATCCTTATATTGAATGGCAAGTAACTGAAGGTGAAGTAGGTGGTAAATATCGCGGTGTCCCCTGGAAAATCCATCGGATGAGAAAACAACATCGTCTTCCAGTCCATCATACTGAATTAGTTTATCGTGGCGTTCACTATACCAAATGAGAAATTTCCAAATTACTAGCTTACACATAAATCTACGCAATCGGAGAAACTCATGAAAGCAGCAGATATCATGACAACCAATGTAGTCACCATCGATAGTTTAGCGACTATCGATCGAGCTGCTAAAGTCATGAAACAACACGATGTAAAGACGTTAATTGTTAATCGCGCTTCAGACCAAGATGCCTATGGCATTATTACCGCTACTGATGTATCACGGGCGATCGCTAATACTAAAGACCCAACATCAACTTATGTCTGCGAAGTGATGACTAAACCTTGTATAGTGGTCAATCCCGATTTGGCAGTGGAACATATTGTTAATTTATTCGCTCAAGCCAAAATTCGCATTGCACCTGTGATTAAAGATCGGCTCCTTGGTGTAGTCTCACTAACTGACATTTTGACTAAAACCGATTGCTTGACCTCAAATAAGGTTAAATTCAGAGCCAATAAAACATCAGCATTACCCGAATTACCTTCAGATAAATTGAGGGAAAACGAATGGGAAACTGTGGATTGGGAACGCGAATATGACAATTGGTGTGGTGGTTAAGCAAGAAGCCAGAAGAGCAATCTATATCAACTAACCACTAACTACTAACTACTATCAAAAAAATGGAGCAATTAAAAATGAAAGTAGCAGATATTATGAGTAAAAAAGTTATCACTATTCGGAGTTTTGCTACTGTAGCTAATGCTGTTAAGCTGATGCGGGACAATAATCTAAATTCCCTGATTGTCGATCGTCTGGATGAATCAGATAGCTATGGAATTGTTACTAAAACGGACGTTATCTATAAGGTAGCAGCCAAAGGACTAGACCCCAAACAAGTCCGCGTCTGCGATATTATGACTAAACCCTGTATTGTTGTTAATCCCGATCTGAATATTAAATCTGTGGCACAGCTTTTCGCCAATACTGGTATTCACCGCGCACCTATTATCCGAGATAAACTTTTGGGTGTCATCTCTACCACCGATCTCCTACTTAAAAGTAACTTTATTGAAAAACCTCATTCTGTCTTAATCCAAGAACAAATCGAACAAAAAATTGCCAAAGCCCGAGAAATTTGTGCCGAACAAGGATTTGCCTCGGAGAACTGCGCTTTGGCCTGGGATTCAGTAGAAGACCTACAGGCAGAACAAGCACATCAACAAGCAGAAGAACTCAAACAGACGGCTTTTGACGAATATTGCGAAGAACATCCAGATGAAGATATTTTGCGATACGACCCTTGGTTTTGTCATTGGGAAGATCAAGAAATGCCCGTATAAGAGTTTGGAGTTGAATTAATGACTACGAACTCTTATCTACTAACCACTAACTACTAACCAGCCTATCGATGTCTCAAAAAATCATTATCGACCCAGTAACGCGGATTGAGGGTCACGCCAAAATTACTATTCATTTGGATGAGACGGGACAGGTAAAAGATGCTCGTTTTCATGTTACCGAGTTCAGGGGCTTTGAGAAATTCTGCGAAGGTCGTCCTCTGTGGGAAATGCCAGGAATTACAGCTCGTATCTGTGGTATTTGTCCAGTAAGTCACTTACTAGCTTCTGCTAAAGCAGGCGATCGCATTTTAGCAGTCGAGATTCCCCCCGCTGCTGAGAAACTGCGCCGTCTGATGAATCTGGGTCAAATCATTCAGTCCCATGCCCTCAGTTTTTTTCATCTTAGTGCGCCAGATTTATTGCTAGGACTAGATAGCGATCCTGCTTCTCGCAACGTGTTTGGTTTGATTGCTGCCGAACCAGAACTTGCCCGTAGTGGTATTCGTTTGCGTCAGTTTGGACAGGAAATTATTGAAATATTAGGCGGTAAAAAGATTCATCCTGCTTGGGCTGTACCAGGGGGAGTAAGAAATTGTTTGTCTAACGAGGGAAAAATACAAATTGACGATCGCCTCGCTGAAGCTAAAACTACGGTACTCAATGCTTTAGACAAATTCAAAAGTATATTAGATGATTACCAAGTAGAAGCTCAAACTTTTGGCAACTTTCCCAGCTTATTCATGGGACTAGTAGGAAAGGACGGAGAGTGGGAACATTATGATGGCAAAATTCGCTTTGTAGATAGTGCGGGTAATATTATTGCCGATCGACTCGACCCAATTGATTATCAAGAGTTTATCGCTGAAGCCGTTGAACCCTGGTCTTATCTAAAGTTTCCTTACTATCGTCCGTTAGGTTATCTTGCCCAGGAAGATTTTTGCAGTTTACAAAGTGGTATTTATCGTGTTGGACCTTTGGCTAGATTGAATATCTGTAGCCGTATTGGTATGCCAATAAGCGATCGCGAACTGAGAGAATTTAGAGATCGAGGAAAAGGAGTGGTTAATTCCTCTTTCTTTTATCATTATGCTCGGCTGATTGAAATTGTTGCCTGTATCGAACGCATTGAAAGTATGTTAGAAGATTCCAACTTGTATAGCGATCGGCTACGTGCCAAAGCAGGTATTAATCAACTTGAAGGTATTGGAGTTAGCGAAGCACCAAGAGGTACTTTGTTTCATCACTATCTCGTCGATGAAAATGGTTTAATTAAAAAGGTAAATTTAATTATTGCTACGGGTCAAAATAATTTGGCGATGAATCTTACTGTAGCCCAGATTGCTAGACATTTTATTCGCGGGACAAAAATTCCTGAAGGAATGCTTAACCGAGTTGAAGCTGGTATTCGCGCTTTCGATCCCTGCTTGAGTTGTTCGACTCACGCGGTTGGTCAGATGCCGTTACAGATTCAGTTATTCAATGAGAAAGAAGAATTAATTGATACTGTCACACAAAATTAATTTCATACTAGTGCAGCGCGGCGGAAATAAGTGACCAGTCCAAAAATCATAAAACCCTTGCCAATCAATACTTTTGACTTTTGACTTTTGACTTTTGACTTTTGACTTTTGACTTCCGCGTAGCGGTACTAGCTAGGAATCGATTTTAATTTTTGAGAATTGGTATTAGTTGCTACTTGCTACTTGCTACTTGCTACTTCTCGAACAGTTAACTTAAAAACTATGAGTTTCAAACTGGATGCGGTTTAGTGTGTATTCTTAGCTTGTAGCTCATAATCATTTCTTATGTTTCGGCTAACTCCTCGGTCTTCAAAGTTTCACTACCTTGAACTACTAATACAGAACAGGGGGCATGATGAATTACATAGTTGCTAACGCTACCCAAAAACATTTCTGAGATATTTCTGTGACCTCGACGACCAACTACAATTAAATCTGCGTTCCATTCCTTCGCGCGATCGCCAATTCCTAAATTACAGTTACCCACTCGACATTCATATCTACAGTTAATATCGAGCTTTTTAGCTTTTTGAGCCAGAGTTTCTAACCAATCTTTGCTTTTTTCAACTTCTTTTTGCAGACGTTGATGACTCCAATCATAGCGATCGCCAGATAGATTAACATCATATAAAGTACCAATACCAACCCAGGGAGATACATCCTGCATCGTCCAATCCACAAAATGCAACAATAGAATCTCACTCATTTCTGGTTGCACTACGGATAAAGCATAGTCAAAAACTGCTGATGCCTCCGATGAATTATCTAACGCAACTAATATTTTTTCAAACATAATTTGTTTCCTTATTCTGAAATTGGAAAGATTGCTACTAACCACTAACCACTAACCGAGAACTACGAATAGATTTCCCTGTCAGCATTTCCACCACGTCCATACCATTACTAATGACTCCTGGAACGCTAGGATAGCCAGCAGTCGCACCTACAAAATATAAATTTGGTAGCTCAGTTTTATAGCCCAGACGATTCAAACCAATCTGTTGGGGAATTAGTTTAGCACCATACATATTACCTTCAGGCTGTCCGAGATAGTATTCACTGGTAGTAGGAGTACCGTAAATCTTCATCCGTATATACTTGTCAATATCGGGAATCAACTCGCGAACACCGTGCATCAACTCTTGATATACGGCTCGTTTCTGAACTTTGTAGGCTGTCTTGTCTGTCCTGTGGAGCTTTTTAAATAGTTCATAGGGACAGACAGTAGTAATTTCTAAAACATGATGTCCGTTTGGTGCCATTCCTGGCTCTTGAGATTTTAGGGTGGGACAGGATAAAAAGATCCAAGGATGTTTTAAATTTCCTCGAAGCTGTTGTTGATATGCTTGATTTAGATTGCTGTTAGGATAATACCAAATATTCCAATTACCTATACCGTAAGATTGAGGATCGAAACTAGAGTTTAGACCCAGATAAATATTAAATGCACTGGCAGAGTATTCATATTCGGTTAAACGACGATGCTCTGATTTGCTCAATGCTAAGGAATCGTGCATCAACTTGACTGTCAGTTTAGGATCGAGATCGCTAATATAGGCATTATCCGCCTGATAAGTTTCTCCTCCTGCGGTTATCTGTATCACTTGACCGTTTTTAACTTCAATATGCTGTACGGGAGAAGAATATTTAACTATCCCACCGCCTTCGGTAATAGCTGAAACAATGCAATCGACTAGATGTTTAAAATGATGCTGGGGATAATAAGCACCCTCTGAGTAATCCCAAACTAAGGATGTATGAGTAATCAAAGCAATTTCTGAGGGAGGTAAGCCGTAGTCGCCACTTTGCCCTGCTAATAGTGTCTGTAGCTTAGGCGATAGCCCAGTGCGATCGTAAAGATCCTGTAGTGTCCAATTACGTCTAGTGAATAGATGCCAGTATTTTGGTAAAGATATCCAATCAAACCAGTCTAAATCGTACCAATGAACCTCTTTAGTTAATTGCCTTATTTCTTGATGAAGTTGTTTAATTTCGTCACAGTAAAGATTAATTTCTCTAGTTTCTTCAGGGAAAGTAGCGATCAGACGAGCGCGAAATTTTTCCCAATCTAAAGGAATCTTAAAATCGACCTCTGGAGTAATTATCCGATCTATACAGTCTGGATTAAGTGAATTAAAAGGAACATCGCGATCAATATAGTCAAGAAATTGCTTTACCGCCTGTCCTTCCCCACATTGATAAATATAGTGAACATCAGCACAAAAATTATAATCGCCATAGCTAAATGTATGACAACATCCCCCAGGTAAATAATGCTGTTCTAATACAGCTACTCGATATCCCTGGCGAGTTAGACAAGCAGCAGTCGAAAGCCCCCCTAGCCCTGCACCCAAAATTACATAATCAAAATTTCTCATCCTACTTTCTCCTGGCTATAGCATTAACTACTGGACGGGCGGTATAAACGACATGCGGCTAAAGCCTTTGTGGGAAACCACAGGAGCCACGCCCTCCTCAACGCAATTGTCTCACCACTAACTACTAACCACTAACAGTCATCATTTCTGATACTTCCATCAGGCATAATCGTCTGACAAAACTTTGCACCGCTCAAATCTGCGCCCTCAAGATTGGCATTAATTAAATTAGCCGAGCGTAAATTTGCCCATACCATGTGTGCATTTTCTAAATTAGCATTCTTAAAATTTGCCCCACTCAAATTTGCATGGTTTAGAATAGCGTTGTCTAAGTTAGCTTTCTCCAAATTTGCTTCAATTAAACTTGCTCTATACAATCTTGCTTGATGAAAATTAGCAGCATAAAGAATAGCTCGATTGAGAAAAGCACGCTCTAAATTTGCTCTAGTAAAATTCGCTCGATTTAGATAGGCATAGCTGAGATTAATGTCTGCCAACAAAGCTTTATGGAAATTTGTTTGTGATAGATGCGATCGTGTAAAGTCTTTTCTGCCCGTCATGTAGGCATCTTTTAATTGCTCTTCTCTCATCGCGATAGTTTTCTCAATTCCCATTTTTCATCACTAACTGTGTCATTAATTTAAATTTAATCAATCTTCCAACCATTCATTTTTGGCTAAAAGATCGCAGATATGATCTCTCAATAGATAATCGTTTCTTTCCAACTCACATTCAGCACAAATCCATTCCCTAGACGGAATAAACTGACAAAGAACATAAATTGGCTGATGAAGATCGATCTTTCCTATTTCAACTAAATAACGAGCTTCATCTTTGATTTCATTTAGAGAATAATTGATTGTGGCAACCATAATTTACTTAGCTAGTTAATTCAATCTAATCTTGGAAGTATAAAATAAGCTTAAGGAAGCTACAATTGATGAAGACAAAAAGAGTTAGCTATTTTCTAAACATCTACATAGTCTCCAATTGTTGAACAAAGTTTAGAGTTTGTTCCGCTTCATCGCGATCGAGAATACTCAGGGCAAAACCAACATGAACAATGACATAATCACCAACCACAGCTTCGGGAACATATGCTAGACTGACTTGCTTGATTATTCCCCAAAAGCTGACTCTGCCCATTCTTAATAAAGGTTCATCATCGCTTATCGAGACAATTTTTCCAGGTACAGCTAAACACATAGATCCGTTCCATAATTCAAATGTTCTAGTTGTTTTTAGTCCAAAAGATCTTCGATAGAATTGGTCATCAGCGAAAAGCCATGTGCTTCTAGTTCACATTCAACTAAATTCCATTCTCCTGGCGAGAAAAACTGGCTCAGACCATAAATAGCTTGTTCGCGTTCTAAGCTGTGAATTTCAACTAAATGACGAACTTCGTTTCTGATTTCTTTAAGAGAAAAATTAGTTTTAACACTCATTATGTACCTCACTGATTAATTTCACTGATTAATTCGATCTCAGGTTTAAGATAATTCAAAAGCTTGAAGAACTTGTGAGGATTTTTTGGGGATAATGATTAGTCCCGTCAAGCCCCAACAGTGCGAGATATGCTGAGGTTTCCTCAGCATATCTCGCACTCAAACTAAACAGGGTAAACTGGATGCCTACTGCTAGGCCCGCATTTCTCACAAACTTTGCGATCTGCTTCGCAGGTGCGCTCCGCGCAATCGCATTCGTGTGGTTATTAGCCAAATGAGGATCAACTAAAAACTCAGCCGAAAGATAGCATACTACCCTGACATCTTCTTGGATATAGGTTTGAGAAGTAGCAATCCAACGCTGTAACAAGCGATCGCGTATGGTGTAAGCTAATGCCAAATAGTAATCATTGGTAGTGGCAATGCTGGGGAATTTTCCTTGCAGATAGAGTAAATTATCGGCGATCGCTCTTCTGAGAGTCGGAATGTTCAACCCTGTGCGGTCATCTTCTATGAGATTTGCTTGAAGATGAGCCTGATTTTGCTTAAAGTGTCGATCGTACATAAGTTTTAGAATTAGACTGAGAAAATAAAATAAGAGATTTAACTTTTGTTCTATTAGGGGACAATTTCTACAGGCGCGCCATTTACCAGACGGTTTTTACCTTCGGTGACTAGCTTTTCTCCTGGCTTGACTCCTTCAAGAATTTCCTGTTTAGCTAATCCTTCAATTCCTTGTTTAATCGATCTTTGTTCGACGATTCCTTGGGATTCATTTACCACAAACACATGAGCCTGGCGATCGCGGAAGACAAAAGCATTAAAAGGTGCAACTGTAGCTTGTTCTTTTTCTTCCGTAGCTATCCAAGTCGATACCTGTTCCCCATCCTGAAGATTAGCAACTCCTTCATCAATACGAATAGTAACGCGAACCGAGCGCCTTCCAGGAGAAACTGAGGGACTAACAGAAAACACCGTTCCTTCAGCACTGGCTAATTTCATTAAATCTTGACCTGTAATGCGCCCCGAACTGGCTTTACTACGATCGCGATCGCGAATTATAAAAGCTCTCTGTCCTGGTTTTACTTCACTACCCTGAAAAGCAGGTAACTCCACATTGACTTCAAATCGATTGGGATCGATGACAATAATGGGTAATCTTTCTATAATTCCCTGGTAGTCACCAGTTACATTAACAATTTGGGGCACCCAATAATCTCCCTCGCGGATATTGAGACGAGAAATAATGCCATCAAAAGGAGCAATAATCTCTGTATCTTCACGCTCAACATTGCTTCGAGTTAGCTTGGCATCAGCGGATTTAACTCCTGCGACCGCAGTTTCTACCTGGGTTTGGACGGCAGTCACTTGAGCTTGAGCCGATTTAACTCTTGCCACAGCAGCGATCGCTCCTGCCCGAGCATTTTTATAGTCTGTTTCTCTGACATCAACTTCTCGCTGTTCTACAGCGCCCTCAGCTGCTAGTTCTTGATATCTGGTTAAGTCTGCTTGGGCAAAAGCCTCATTAGTTTTAGCTTTCTGTAGCTCTGCTTGTGCCTGAGCCAAAGATTCTTCTGCTTGTCTAAGACTGGCAACGGAATTAAGAACCTGATTTTTAGCTTCAATTTGTCCTGCTGTTGCCACGGTAATATCTGCGTCATATTTACGGCGATCGAGTCTGGCTAATAATTCTCCTTTACTTACCCAATCTCCTTCTCGTAAATCTCTACCGTCAATTTGTTTGAGATAGTCAATTGTTCCATCCGCTTGAAAAGTAAGGTGTTTTTTAACTATGGCATTAACATAGCCATCACCATAACTCCATGCTTGAATTGGCTCTAGACTAACGGGAACAGTTCTCACCGTCAGCCTAGCTTGTTCAATATTGTTGCTTTCATTAACAGTCGTTTGTTGAGGACTAACGAGCGAACGCCAAACTACTGTACCACCAGCCAAAAGAGCGATTGCTCCTAACCATAACCCCCACTTTGGTTTCTTGGCAATAAGCGTTGGCGATCGGTTAACATTCATACTTTCATCCCCATCAAATGCTGGCATTAGATTCTGTTGAATTTTTTTCTGGTTAGTTATTTCTAACTAGATACAGCAAAATTTTGAGAAAGTTGTGAATATGTTTATAGCTACCTAAACCGCTATTTGCTGAAACCATTCGCCGACTCCATAGCGGTGGCTCACTGATGGAGCTACGAGAATCTCCATGAAGCTTGCCAAAAATGATTTACGAGGGTTACGGCAGAAATTTTTCTGCCAAGTGTAAAAAAGTTAAATGGCGTCATAGAAACAGATTCACGTCCACCAATAAAATCTTTGCTCGAACAGTAAGTATTGAGCGATCGCCTTCTCATCGCTTTAATTTTAAAAATGTCCTTTGCGGAGCTAGCCGTAGGCATCGCCTAATTCTCTTCTTTTTTCTATAATGCGATCGCCCTAATCTCTTGATTTTTTTAAATATCCTTCTGGTTGTGTTTCTTGTGTTTAAATCGAAGAAAGAGCTTTGGAGTATATTCTTGAAGCTATTATGCGATCGCCATAGTTATCTAACTAAGCAATCTTTTCTACTGACTTATTAGGAGTCAATAACAAATACAAACAAGGAATTACCAACAAAGCAATCAAGGTAGAAGCAACTAAACCAAAACCGACCGCACTAGCTAGAGGAAACCAAATTGGATCGCTTAATGCTAGGGGAATTATGCCGACGATAGTTGTAATACTAGTAGTGAGAATCGGACGTAATCTATCTGCTGCACCTCTGGCTGCGGCATCCCTGACTGCCATTCCATTGCCTCGATGATTGTTCATAGTTCCAATCATCACGATCGCATCATTAACTACAATTCCCGTGAGGGCAATCATTCCCACAACCGCTGGAAAAGAAATCGGGATTTTTAAGAAAAAGAAGCCGAGGAAAGTACCGATGAAGGCGAAAGGAATTGCCAGCATGATAATAAATGGTTGAGTAAAAGAACCAAATTGAATTACCAATACAGCAAAGATGAGAAAGACCGCTACTATTGCCATTTGCCCTGCCGAAGTGAAAGTTTCTCCTTGGGTTTCTAATTCTCCTGCAAAGTTATAGTCGTAACCTTGACCCCAGTTCTGCTTCATTTGCGCTAACTTGGGTTCTAAGTCGGCTACAATTTCCCCGACAGTGCGGTCTTTATTTTTTGCCAAGACAGTAACGGTGCGTTGGGCATCTCTATGAGTGATCGATAAGGGGGCAACTCCCGATTCTATTTCAAATACTTCAGTTGCTGAAAGAGTCGTGCCATTGCGAGTAAAAACAGGAATGCTCAGTAATTCATCTCGACGAGTTGGTCCTCCAATGCCTCCGTCGCGGGAAGCCCAGAGGGTACTGAGATGAATTTCTAAATCTTCTTCACCACCGCCGAGGGGAAAATCACCGATGTCATTATCCGTCATCATATAACGTCCTTGCAAAGCCAGATCGTCATCGGCTAAACCATAGAAGTTGATGGCTTCTCGACGAGGACGCAACTTAATATCTGGTCGTAATGCACCCAAGTCATCTCGAACATCTATCGCTCCAGAAATATGCCTTAAGGCGAGTTGTACTTCCCCAGAGATACGACGCAACTCGTCCATATCCGTACCTACCAGTTCGATTTCGATGGGGTCGCCTCCTTCTCCTGTAGTTTCGGCGTTTACTACTAAAGATGACCCTGGATACTGGCGTAGTGCCGTATTTAGCTCTTGACGTAACTCATCGACATATTCAAAGGAAAACTTAGCTCGCTCTGCTTCTGGGGTGAAGATAGCTGAGAAACCGACTAAATAATTACCATCATTGGGTTTAATGCCACTTTCCTCTACTAAACTACTCCTTTGCCCTACTAATTTAATTACGCTTTCTAAATAGTCTTTACTGCGTAATATTTCACCCACGTCATCTGCTACTTTTTGGGAGCTATTGAGAGTTGTGGTTGGGGGTAATTCGATATTGACACTTAACTTCCGCCAGTCGTCATCGGGAAAAAGAGTCCCAGGAACACTTCCCACTAAAATAGTGGCAGTGACAAATAAAGCGATCGCACTTAACGCCCAAATCTTAGCCGTAGTTTTATTGCGGATAGTTGCAGCTAAACTCCAGTTACAGAATTTTGCCGATGCTGTTTCAGTCAGGCGATCGATCTTACTTTTTTGTTCTTGAGCTTGAATATTGCCCAACAGATAACGAGATAGGGGAAGATCTACCAGTAAAGCAATGACATAACTAAGCAGGAGACAGACAATGGCAGCAATAGGCAGCAGACGGATAAATTTACCCATCGTACCGCTAATTGCCATCAAGGGAGCTAATGCCAAAATGGTGGTAAGTTGACCAGTAAAGGCAGGAGCAGCATAGGTTTTAACGGTTTTTAAAACAGCGCGATTAAAACTTAAGCCTTCGACAAATATACCCTCGTGCATTCCCTCCATCATCAGAATAAACACATCAACCAGCAACCCTAATGACAAAATCATGCCGATTTGCACTATATTGTTGAGGGTAAAACCCATTAAAAATAGCACTGCTAAAGTTCCCAGAAAAGTTAGGGGAATAGATAGTCCTGCAATAATCGCTTCTCGCCAGGTGAGGGCGAATAAGAGAACAATAAAAACCCCGACAATTCCTTCCAGAACATTTTGAAAGACATTCTGTAAGTCTTGATTGATTTCGTCAGCATCGGTACTTATTATCCGATATTCCATTCCGTAGGGCCAAATATTGGGGTTTCGTTTGGCTGCATCAATTGCTGCTAGGGAATCATCAATAACTTTAATCGTATCGGAACCTGAAACTTTAACTACATCAACGTTAATAACGGGTTGAAAAATTTCCCGCTCTGAACTCAAGAAAGCTCGATTTTTCTCCCGTTCTAAATCCCGTCTAACATCGGCAACCTCTTGCAATCTTACGACTCGCCCACCCATATCTCCTGATAAACGAGCTACAGGCAGGTTGCGTAAATCAGATAAACTGCGAAATCGTCCATAATATCGTAACTGCGTGCCAATTTCGTCACTCTCAATCTGATCCCAAGGTAAATCTAGATTTCCTTGTTGAATAGCATTGGCTACCTGGGTTGCGGAGACTCCCATAGTAATCATGCGAGAGGGGATAAGCTGAACCTGAATTACTTCTTCTCGATTACCACTTAAGTCTACTTTGCGGACATTGGGAATAGTTTCTAAGATATCTTCAAGCTCTTCGGCTGCTTTACTCAATATTGCCAAGTCAATATCCCCATATAAGCCAACAGTTAATACGGGAGTATCCTGAGTCGAAATTTGTTCTACCTTAGGTTCATCTGCATCCTTAGCTATTTCTGGTTTAGCTTCATCTACCTTCGCCCTAACCAGAGAAATTGACTCGGCAATGGGAGCTTCTGCTTCAAACTCTACATTAATTATCGACGAACCATTAAAAGAAGCACTACTTAACTCTTTTAATCCCTTGAGGGATTTTAATTCCTTCTCAATCTTATCTGTCACTTGATTTTCAATGGTTTCTGGGTCAGCTCCCGCCCAAGTAGTTTCGATATTGGCGATCGCAATATTAATATCAGGATCGCCTTCTTTTACCATTGTTGATGCACCCATCAATCCCCCCACAATCAATAGTAAAGATAGCAAAATGGCAAATACTGTCTTTAAAAAAAAGAACTTGGTCAAAGGTGATGCGCTTCTGGGATCGGGTGCATCATGTTCTCTCCGTGGCTCAGGTATTTCTGGAGGAAATAATAGCTGACTCATTTGCTTAACAAACTTAGAGGGAGTGAGTGTCACCAAAAATATTAGGTTTTAAGTTTGAAGAATCTGTGAGGGATTTACAACTCTCCAAGATAGTTAACGCTCTCAAAGGATTATCTAGTCGCAGGTACGGGCAAGCAGGATTCAAGAAACCTAGAAATGGAAAAGCGTTGTGGAGTCCTAGCTACTTTGCAGTATCCGTAGAAGGCGCACCTATTGAGGTTTTGATAAAATACATTAAAGAGCAACAAAGACCAAAGAAGTAAAGCCCTGCTAGAAGCAGGGCGCTTGTATCCCATTACCTTCGGTCAACGAAAAATTGATTATGAATAATATTTTGGCAGCCATTGATTTTTCTGATGTCAGCCCTAAAATTGTAGACAAAGCAGCGGAAATGGCAAAGCGTTTTGATAGTAAATTATGGTTAATACATATTGCTGCGCCCGATCCTGATTTTGTCGGCTATGGTACGGGACCACAATGCGAACGAGACTGGAAAGCTAAAACTTTAAAAAAAGAACACCAATATCTTCACGATCGAGCCCTGGAACTAAAACGAAATGGCATTGATGTTACTCCATTACTTATTCAGGGGGCAACAGTTGAAACTATTTTACAAAAAGCATCCAAATTAAAAGCAGAAATGATTGTTATCGGTTCTCATGGTCATGGAGCTTTGTACAAAACCCTAGTAGGAAGCGTCAGCGAGGGCGTTATTCACAAAGCAACTTGTCCTGTATTAATCGTACCTGTTAAAAATTTATCGGCTTAAGCGCGAGCAAATTGGCTATTTGGAAGTTTTATATAAACTACCGAACTACAGTAAGACAGTAAGGTAGTATTCTGTTGTTTTTAGTAAAAAATGGGAACTATTATATAGAACAGATATATGACTTGCTATCAAATAGCAAGTAGGAGTAATTAATATGACTAATGGTTTTAAAATTATTCAACCTGAAGGCATTTTAGATAGCGTTCATACCAACAATTTACGCCGCGAAATTCTAGATCTGATCGATAGCGGAGTAAAAATTGTTTTAGTAGATTTACAGGATATTAGCTTTATGAATAGTTCTGGGATGGGAGCATTAGTTGCTACTTTGAAAGCTGTAAAAGCATCGGAGGGACAATTAGCTCTTTGTTCTTTAAGCGATCAAGTACGCATTATTTTTGAACTGTCAAGAATGGATCGTATCTTCCAAGTATATAGCGATCGCCAAGAATTTAAAGCTCAATATACTATTGCTGCTCAATAGTTTTTATAAAGTAATTTTCAATAGAGAAAAGTCATCATCTAATACCTTATCTTTATGTTGTTTTTGAATAAAATGCCAAACTTTTTCTAAATCAAAATTATCGCTATGTTGATATTTTTCAACCAGCTTGACTAAATTATTAAATCCCCAAAGTTCGCCGTTAGCTTTGGGGACTTCATATACTCCATCACTAAGAATATACAGCTCTTTAGCAGTTTTAATTGAGCAAACACTTTGTTCAAAGGGGTATTCATTAAACATTCCAATCGGAATATTATCATTACCTAAATGTTGGGCAGTTTTACTATTCTGAGAAATCAAGATTCCTGGAGGATGTCCCGCAGCAGCATAAGTTAATTCTTGGTCAGACAGACTAATTACTCCATACCAAATAGTAAAATAATTGTCACCTTTTTCATTCATTTGAAAAATGCGATTTAATGCTGTTAATACTGTCCAGGGTTCGTAAAAATCAGTGTTATATAAAGACTGCGATCGCAGAATATTTAAGACAGAAATTGAAAGCAAAGCAGATTTAACACCATGTCCTGCTACATCTAATAAATAGACTACTAAATGGTTGGGATCGAGCCAGTAATAATCAAAGATATCTCCACCCAATTGAGCAGAAGGAACAAACTGCTGTTCAATTTTAATTTTTTCTGTTAATGGTTGAGGTAAAAGCGATCGCACATAATCTGCTGCCTGATTTAACTCTGATTGTAAGCGTAGGTTTTGTTCTAGTAATTTCGCTTCACTAGTCTTTAATGCAGCTTCTGCCTTAGCTGCTTTTAAAATACGTGCCAAACGCTGACGCAAAACTGGGGGATGAATTGGTTTAGTTATATAATCTGTTGCCCCAACAGCAAATGCTCGATCTACTGACTCTTTATCGTTTAATCCCGTAATCATTAAAACAGGAATACCTAGTTCATTTTCTTCTGTGTGGTTAAGTTGCTGACAACAGCTAAAACCATCCATCACTGGCATCATCGCATCGAGCAAAATCATATCTGGCTGATGTTCTTGCCAGGCTGCCAAACATTCTTCTCCGTTGCCAACTTCGATTACCTGATAGCCATCTTTTTTCAAAATTAAACGTAATAGACTGCGTGTCGAGCGATCGTCATCGGCTATTAAGATCGACGGCGATCTGTGTTCGATA
>JASJDX010000439.1 GCA_030064975.1 Pleurocapsa sp. MO_192.B19 | reverse complement strand
GGCATCACTTTGAGTTTTAACGTCCGCCAGAGCATCATCAATATCTTGCTGTAGTTCTTGTTCTACTTCTACTACTTGTGCTTCTAGGGTAGTTATTTCTGATTGAGTTTCAGCAATTTTTCGTCTTCTGGCTTCGCTCATACCATCTATTGCACCCTGAATAGAAGCTGTGACTTCTTCTTTTACTTCACCGCTTTTTTCTTGGAAGGTTTCTTTGATCGCAGCGATCGCATCTTGGACTAAATTAGTTATTTCGCCTCTACCTTCTTTTACTTCTGTTGTCACTTCAGAAATGGTTTGGGAGACAGCATTTCTGACAATTTCGCGAATTTTCTCGGTTTTTAATTCTCCAGTCTGTTTTGCCTGTTTTAGATCGGCTATGATTCTGTTTCTTCTCGATTCAGACATGATTGATCGCCCTGATTATCTATTGGCTTGAATTAATATTCAAGCTCTGTATATTTCTCATCTTAGGATTAAGCTTGAAGTCTTTGCACCTTTCTAAGGGTAGAAAAAACCCAACTTTTTTGGGGGATGAGGGATGATGTTGGAAGAATTCTTTACCTATTACTTATTTATGTATAGCAATACTAGTAACCCACTTAACAAAAGTAGTGCTGGAGTTAACCAGTCTCCCCAACGCACATATAAGGTTTTATTCTGACGACGGTAAATAGTCTCTTTGTGAATTGCATACTGGTTGATGTTGGAAATCCAGAGAGTATTGCCGTGGGGATCGACGATCGCCGAATAACCTGTGTTAGTTGCCCTCGCAGCCCAGCGATCGCTTTCTATGGCTCGCATGACATCATGGGCATGGTGTTGAGTAGGCATCGCCGTACTATAATGGGCATTATTCGATGCAGTAATGATAAACTCACCCCCTGCTTGTGCCTGACGTAAGAAATGTTGCGGAAACGCAGACTCGTAGCAGATAGCAACAATAGCTCTTCCAAAGGGAGTATCAAAGATTTGATTTCTTTTGCCTGGAGATAAACG
The DNA here is from genome assembly GCA_030064975.1 of Pleurocapsa sp. MO_192.B19. Lineage (GTDB taxonomy): Bacteria > Cyanobacteriota > Cyanobacteriia > Cyanobacteriales > Xenococcaceae > Waterburya. The sequence continues at coordinate 4,566 of JASJDX010000439.1, read as the reverse complement.
GGCTTCTAGAGGAGAAAGACGATTAATAAAATCACCTACAATAGATTCAAAAGGGATATATTCCCCTAAAGGAACAAGTTTGTATTTGTCGTAACGACTGTAGGTTTTTCCCTCACCAGTTAACGTGAATAAACTTGTATGATAACTGTTATTATTTCTCTTCCACGCGCCTACCCAAGCGGGAACTTTTTCTGTAATTACTGCTTGGTAAAAACTGGAATTATTTAAAATATCTGACCAATAAAAAGGTAAAGCACCTTCAGGAGTTAGGACTGCATCTACTCCTTGTCTGGCTAATCTTTGATAGCCCGAAGTATAACCTGCTATCGCTTTACGCCAACCTTCAGAAAAAAGTTTGATCTCGTTAGGAATATTGCCTTGAATAATGCCAATGTTTAATGGAGTTACATTATCTTTGGCCATTGGTATTTGATAGAGATAATAGCCAAGTAAATGAGTTGTTATTAAAACTATTAAAGGAGAAAATAAAAATAATAATTTTGGTTTTAATTCAATAGAACTACGCCAAAATAAAATAGCTTCTGTTAGTAATCCATTTACGGCGATAATTACTGCTGCAACCGTATTTTCTCCAGAGATTTTTCCCAGTTGTAAAATAACCAAATCATGGGGACTTTGAGTATGAGCGATCGCTGACCACCACAAAGGGGTATAGCTCCACAATGTTTCTAAACCACACCACAAAGCCACTCCAATTAAAACTCGAATTAAACTGACAGATAGATGATTACTATAAATTTTTCGATTAACAAATACAAATAATATTGACCAAGTAACTGCTAATCCTACTCCCCATAAAGTAATAAAAAACCAGCAAAAAATGGCAATTAATAAACTGAATAACCAGGGAACTCCCATCCAAGTCATGGGATGAACTCCAGTAATCCAAAATAAAGCCAAACCATAATAACCAACTCCCCAAGCAAGGGCGATTAGAGCTATTTGTTTTAAGTACTTTTGCTGTCTAATTAAAATCCATAAAGGAGCTAAAGCGATCCAAGCAAAATACCAAGCATTAACTGGTGCTGGTGCTAATCCCATCAGGATACCGCTAACTAGGGATATGATAATTAATTTTGTTTTTGGAGGCATCATAAATTTAACCAAGTAATAATTTAATTTTTTGATCTCACCCTACTTATTGTCATAACTTGAGCTAGAATCAAATAGTATCAATAAACTATATTTTAGGTATTATCTGAATTACAATGATGGAGCAATTATCGATTATTTGAGCGTGAGGTTTAAATGACTTTAATCACTTATAAATGGTCAATTGCAGAATGGCATGAACTGGTTAACTCTGGAATCTTGGAAGGAAAACCTGTTGAATTGCTTGAAGGAGAAATTATTGAGATGAGTCCCGAAGGGATAGAACATAGTTATACTAATCAATCTATAGCTGACTACTTAAGAGAATTATTTCAAGGTCAAGCATATATTAGAGATGCTCATCCAATTACTCTAGATAATTCTGAACCTGAACCTGACATTGCTATTGTAAGATTACCCAAAGATATTTATCGTCAGCATCACCCGTATCCTCAAGATATATATTGGCTCATCGAAATATCTAACAAGACACTAAAAAAAGACCTAGAGCAGAAAATTATTACTTATGCTCGTAATGGCATACCTGAATATTGGGTAATTGATTTAGTTAATCAAAAACTTTTAGTTCATACTCAACCTCAAGATAATAAGTACCTAAAGGTTGTTGAGTATAAAACGGGGATATTTACCTCTCTAGCTTTTCCTGATATCGAGATTGATTTAGAGCAACTATTGCTATTTTGAACTATTATTTTAATTTTCAAAACTACATTCTCTCTAAAACATTAATCCCCAATAAAGACAAGCCTAACTTAATTGTGCGAGCTGTTAAATCAGCCAGGATTAAACGAGATGTCCGTTGAGGTTCATCAGCTTTTAAAATTTCACATTGTTCGTACATCTGATTGAATTTTTGACTGAGTTCAAATAGATATAAACAGATTCGATTAGGTAACAAGGTCGATTCTACTTCTTTAATTACTTCTTCTAACTGCAAGATATGTTTGGCTAAGACCAGTTCTGCTTCTTCGGTTAATACAATCTGTGTATCCGTATCTAATTGAGAAAAATCAATATTTCCTTTGCGACTGATACCTTGAGGACGGACATAAGCATAAAGTAAATACGGTGCAGTATTCCCTTTGAGATCGAGCATTTTATCGAAGTCAAACTTATAGTCAGAAGTACGATTTTGACTCAAATCGGCATATTTGACCGCACTCAGTCCGACTACTTGAGCAACGTGATTGATAAATTCTGGAGTTTCTTGCCGCTCTTCTTCTTTTAGTCTAGTTTCGAGATCGTTCTTTGCTCTTTCTATAGCTTCATCTAATAAATCTTTGAGTTTTACTGTTTCACCTGAACGAGTTTTAATTCTTTTGCCATCTTTACCCAAGACAAGACCAAAGGGTACGTGAACTACTTCTACTGACTCCGGTAAGATCCCTGCTTTTTTAGCGACTTGAAATACTCCGGCAAAATGATTCGCCTGTCCAGAATCAGTAACATAAATAATTCTCGCAGCACCATCTTCCTTGACTCGATATTTGAGTGCCGCTAAATCTGTAGTGGCATAGTTAAACCCGCCATCAGTTTTCTGCACAATTAAAGGAAGAGGATCGCCATCTTTATTGGTAAAACCTTCTAGGAAAACGCATTGTGCCCCTTCACTTTCTTCCAGTAACCCTTTTTGTTCTAATTCACTGACAATATCTGCCAAAAATGGATTATAAAAAGATTCTCCCCTCTCTTCCAATTTAATATTCAGCAAATCATAGACAACCTGAAACTCTTGACGAGATTGATCGCACAGCAACTTCCAAGCATGAAGACTATCCTCTGCACCTGCTTGGAGATTAACTACTTCTTGTCTGGCAGTTTGTTTAAACTTTTCATCTTCATCAAAACGGACTTTAGCTTTTTTATACAAAGAAACTAAATCACCAATATCTAAAGCATTAGCTGTAGTCAAAGCTTCGGGATAGGCTTCTCTAAGGTAAGCAATTAACATCCCAAACTGAGTACCCCAGTCACCGACATGATTTAGACGCAAGACATCATAACCCCGAAATTCTAAAATTCTGGCGATCGCATCACCGATAATAGTTGAGCGCAGATGCCCCACGTGCATTTCTTTGGCGATATTAGGACTAGAAAAATCCACAATAACTTTCTCTGTGGGTTGAACTTGAGGGATACCTAATCTTTCGTCTGGCTGAATTTCACGCAGTAATCTCCCAATATAATTAGATTTTAACGTAAAGTTGATAAAACCAGGCCCGGCAATAGTGGGTGAATCGCACATATCCTCCAGTTGAAGATTGTCGATAATCGATTGGGCGATCGCCCGAGGATTTTGTTTAAGAGGTTTGGCTAAGGATAAAGCTACATTAGACTGATAATCCCCAAATTTAGGGTTGTTTGTGGGCGCAATTAAAGGGTCGGTATCAGCTAATTCTGTGCCGAAAGCAGCCACCAAAGCCTGACTAACAGAATCTTTAAGCTGTTCTAGTATAGAAGTCATAATATTAATTTTTTTAAGCCAGAAGAAAATAATTACAGACGATAAGCAGCTATTCCAAAAATCACTATTGTATCATCAATTTAGCCAATTTCTTCCTCCATCCTTCCTTAATTATTTTTTCGACTCATATTTTAAGTAGCTCCACCTTATCTAAAATTCTGGAATGTTCCAGCTTAGCGAAATTGGTTTTTTTATGAAGCAATTAAAATAAATATTGCTATCAAAAACTTTAATAAGCTGTGGACTGAATATGAATGAAGAACTAGAATCATTGCTTCACCTCGCCTCTAGTCAGGGAGCAAGCCACGCGGAAGTTTATCAGGTAACATCTCAATCTCAACCGATATTTTTTGAGGGAAACCGTCTCAAGCAACTAGAAAGTTCTCAATCAGTCGGGACAGCTTTAAGATTATGGCAGAATAATCGACCAGGTTTAGCGGTGGCTTATGGCAATATAGAGCCAGAATTGCTTGTAAGTAAAGCGATCGCTCTATCCCAACTTAACGAACCTGAAACTATTGAATTAACATCAGCCAAAAGAGCAATTTATGCTCTGGAGGAAGTTAAAACCCCAGTAGCAGATTTAGTGGCAATAGGAAACCAAGCAATTTATCGGCTACGAGAAAAGTATCCCGAATTGATTTGTTCTGCCGAATTTGAATCAGAACAAGAAACCACTACTCTAATCAATTCTCAAGGACTATATTGTCAATATAGCGAGTCAGCTTTAAGCTACTATATCGGTGCAGAACTAGTGCGCGGTGAAGATTTTTTAAGTATCTATGACGGAGAATATAGCAAAGACCAACTTCATCTTGATTTGATCCTTGACCAAATTATCCAACGTTTAGATTGGGCAAAACAAAACGTTACACCACCAACAGGCAATATACCAGTACTATTTACCGCTAATGCGGCAACTCTACTCTGGGGTACTGTATCGTCAGCTTTAAACGGCAAAAGAGTCA
>JASJDX010000023.1 GCA_030064975.1 Pleurocapsa sp. MO_192.B19 | reverse complement strand
CGAAAGATTTCGTAATGCTATTGAAGGCAAATTTGGACAAGCAAAAAGACGTTATGGACTTAACTGTATCATGGCAAAACTTTCTGAAACAGCAGAAACTTCTATTGCCATTACTTTTTTAGTCATCAATCTTTCTACTCTGCTCAGGCAGATTAACTGTCTTTTTTTGTCTTTATTTCTTCAGAACTATAAATTCCGCTTGATTTCTGACTTTTCTATGATTAAAGCTGATATTAGACCCTACTTATTAACATTAAAACTTATCTTTTAACCAAGCTGATTCTTGTCAATTTTTTCGCTTACTTATTCAGCAAACCCTAAATAATTAAGCAAGTTGAGAGTAGCGGTGATTATCAATTTTGTCAAACGTACCGTTATAAACTAAATTTCGTACCATATCAGACTCAAAAAAGTCATGAGGAAAGCCTAGTTCAATCTGGCTAGCTTTATTTAACTCTGATATCTGCTTGTCTGATAGTTTAATGTCAATACAGGCAAGATTGTCTTTTATATGAGACACTTTACGCGCACCAATAATCGGAATTACTCCTCGACGTACAAGCCAATTAAGAGCGATTTGAGAAGTGCTGTATTCTGTTTGTTCGGCAATTAGATCTACAGTTCTGGCAATTGTCAAGTTGCGATCACTTTTGTCAACAAACCCTTCCATCATTTCGTCATCTAACCTTCTCGACTCTCCGTCTCCATTGCTATTAGTATATTTACCAGTCAACAATCCGCTTGCTAAAGGAGACCAAGCAGTAATGCCAATATCTAAAGTATGAGCCATAGGTAAAAGCTCTCGTTCTGGAGTTCTTTGAATTAGACTGTATTCAATTTGCAGACCAATAAACTGCGTCCAGCCTCGTAATTCTGCCAAGGTATTGCAACGAGAAATTACCCAAGCAGGAGTATCGGAAATGCCGATATAGAGAACCTTACCAGCACGCACCAAATCGTCAAAGGCTCGCATTACTTCTTCGGCAGGGGTCATAAAATCCCAGGTATGCAACCATAGCAAATCGATATAGTCCGTATTCAATCGCTTAAGGCTACTTTCAACTGACTGCACCATATTTTTACGATGATTGCCACCACCGTTAGGATTATTTGTATCGAAACCGTCAGTATATTTAGTTGCTAAAACAACCTCTTCTCTTTCAGAGGCGATAAAATCACCAAGAAACTTTTCACTTGTGCCGTTGGTATAGATATTAGCAGTATCGATGAAATTTCCCCCAGCTTCTCTAAAGAGATGATAAATTTTTTGGCTTTCTTCGTTAGATGAACCCCAACCCCAATCTTCCCCAAAAGTCATAGTGCCAAGGCAAAGTTCTGACACGCGAAGTCCACTTTTTCCTAATAGTTTATAATGCATTTTTTTATTTTTCCCTTTATTAAGTTATTTAGATTAATTGGCTCTATCGAACTTAATGTGTAAAACTAACTAGTAAACTGTCAAGTTAAGTTGCTCTGCTTCTCTTTTGATTTTTCTTCTAGCTGCATCTAATTCGTCATTTACTTGTTTCATTACATGAAATATATCTGCTACTATTGTTGCTTGAGGCATTAATTCTTCAGCTAGATTTTTATTCAAAATACAAAAATCTATACTTATTTCTTGTATTTTGAATAAAATCTCTTCTCCCCAAGCTTTTAGGTACTATTTAATTTCTTTTCTTGTTCTTTTTTCTACAAGTATTATACTAAATCCTGTTTAGATACAATACTTTAAAGTTAGGTCAAGTCAGAAGTCAGAAGTCAGAAGTCAGAGGGATTATTAAGTCTTTTTTACTCTTAATTAAAAGTGGGTTTTGACAATCGTATTTCGTATTACTACCTTTCTCTTTTCCAAAGAGACTCAAAATATATAATAATTTTTTTGCTCTTTAACTACTGCTATTTCATCAAGACCTAATTTCTTTAAAGTAATCAGTTTTTCGGCGACCAACTCCTGTACTACAATCTCTGAAGGGGAGGTAAACCCTCTAGACTTTACTATATATACGTTTCGTAGCTTGAATACCTTGGAGAAAAAATGTCAGCTTATTGAGAGTAGTTAGTATTAACTTTTCGAGCCACCCCCAGCATATATCCATAGATAATATCCAGGTCGTACCGTATAGTCTTGTACAAAAATAACTATGTCTTGGTCGATTTTTTCCTTCAAGTTTGAGACGATTAATGTATTCTTGATACCCAGTATTTCTCATCTTTAACCCTACTAAACAACTTGCAGTATAAGCAGGGTAATCGCACCTAATTTTTTAAGTCTATAAAAGACAAGGCTTTCAGGAATTGGTTCATAAAAGTATAAAAAATAGAAACCCTTGCTATTGAAGCATTCTCAGATTTTGATGCGATTACCCTGGCAGTATAAGCAAGATTAAATTAGTGAGACATTGAGAATTGGCTTGGCTTCCTTCCAGATTATAACCACCATATTTGCAATCACGAAACATAGCTTCGATGCCTCCGCGAGATGTAAATATCTTAATAATTTACTCTTTATTTTCTAAGTTAGTAAGCAAATACCAAGGGCTAGGGAGTTGTTTATTATTATATTTTCTGCGCCAATAAACTACTACATTAAATCTATTTTATTTATAACTTTTACACAGTAAGCTAGGTAGAACCGATTAATTGATACTAAAACTACATAACAATTTCAAAAACTGCCAGAGAATCTCAATTAAATTTGAGTAATCTCTGGCAGCTTTTTCAAACAGTACAGATAGGTAGACATACCTGAAAGCGTGTGTTTCCTGGCTCTGAAAAAACACGGATATCTCCCTTATGTTGTCCAATAACAATACGGCGAACAATATCTAGCCCAATTCCAGTTCCTTTTCCAATATCTTTAGTAGTAAAAAATGGTTCAAAAATTCGAGCTTGGATTTTTGGCGGAATACCCAACCCATCGTCAGCTATTTCTACCACAATGCGATTATTTTCCTTGATCGTACGCACCCATAGATTTCCTTTCTCATCTATCGCATCTATTGCATTGTCAATTAAGTTTGTCCACACTTGGTTAAGTTCGCTGCCATAAGCGTAGATACGCGGCAGATTTTTGTCATATTCACGATTTATAATTACCCCAGGCTTTTGCTTAAGCTTGTATTGTAATATTTTTAGCGTGTTTTCCAATTCCTCATGAACATTAATTTCCTGGAGCGGAGCTAGACCTACATGTGAATATTTCTTAACATTACTAACTAATTCAGAAATACGTGCAGATCCTTGTTTGATCTCAGACGATAGATCAAATCCAGTTAACATTGCTTCCAACCAAGTAAGTATTTCGCCAGGGGGACTGGGAAAGATTTCTTTCGTAACTGTATCAAGCCATTGAGTGTTTATTCCTGCTTTTACTAAAGTAGGAGCTAATTGCCATCCATTTAAAATACCATGCTTTTCTAACCAATACAGAACCTCATGTTCTCGATCACTCTGTAATAATGGATCGAGACGTGCGCTCATTTTCTGCTGCGCTATTAAGTTACATGGCAGATCGACTATAAAAGCCAGCTGGTTTTGAGTTAATGGCAGCTGATACAGTTTTAGTAAAAAAGATGGTAGGGTCAAAAGAGTTTTTTCTAAGTCTGCTGCACTTCTAATAATTGATGCAGCAGGATTATTTAACTCGTGGGCAAGACCAGCTGATAGAGTATCTATTGCGTTCAACTTACCGTGATGTAGAAGAACTTCCTCATAGTTTTGCCACAGCCTTGCCGCAGCACGCAGCACCTCACGAATGATCGAAGGACATTCAGCTAATACGTCCCAGAAGACATTCTCTTCTAAGTGAAACAGATGACTATTGCGAATAGCATGTCCAGTGCCTAAAAATGTTGGAATGTTTAATAAAAACAATTCTGGGCCAAAGAATGACCCTGGCTTTAAATTTATGACATGTACATTTTGGTTACCAAAGTCATTTGTCGTAAATTCAAGTTCGCCTGCCAGAAGAAAATAAAATCCCTCAGCCGATTCTCCCTGCTTGATAAATATATCACCCTGCTTCACGAAAACCTGCTTACCCTGTGCAGCTATCCAGTGCAATTGTTCATCAGTCAAATTCACAAATAGCCTTCCCAAGCGAAGCTTTTGTATTATGTGTATCATATTAATGCTTTGCCAATTAATGGATAAATATAACTTGGTTCAAAGCTTCAAAACCGATTGCTTTGACTAAGACAGCTATGTTATTGATTCATCGCACAGCAGAAGCTATAGTTGGAACTGCTATCTAATGACGCTGCTTGATCACGATCAATTAAAAGCGCAAAAACTAATAACTGTATAATTAGAAGATGCAGGGGAGAGGCTTCATCTCCAAAGTAAATACGGATTTAGTGAAATTGGTAATATAACTTGTTAAACTTTGTAATGAATTTTTACGTCTTCAGCGAATCCTTCATAATCTCGCAATGGCCAAACTTGCTCAAACTCCAGGTACTCCCTCATAGGCAAGCGCCCCATTGCGGTTCGATCTAATTCCTCAATTGATTCCACATCTACGATGCCGATTACACGTCGCTGTGCAGCAACTTTGAATATACCTACAACCATACCGTCATCAATAGTTTTTTTGGCTTGCTCTGCTTCTTTTGTTTCTAAATCCCACAACTCTTCTTCTGATAATCTACCTTCGATGTTCCAACGCATTTGAACATAAAACAACATGATGTCTGTATCTCCTTTTTAAAATATAATAATCTGCTTTTCTTTTTGTGTCCGTTTAATCAAAACTGTAGCTTTAATAAGCCTACAGTTTTGATTGAATTAGTTTGGCAAGGGGGTGATCTAAACCAAAGGTTTCTACGGCAATATCTAATGGAGTTTTTCCATCATGCCCTTTCAAGTCAAGCTGAGCTCCAGCTTCGATCAAAATTTGAGCGCAGTCCTTATATCCATGCCAAATTGCATCATGAAGAGGAGTATAACCGTTTGTCGCGCCTTGAAAATTAATATCGATATCAGGTTGCTCAACCAGCATCTTCGTAATGTCAGCATGACCATTATAAACAGCTTTATGTAAAGGAACTGCTCCGAAAGTTGGTTCTACTGCATTTACATCTGCACCAGCCTTTAAAAGTTCTGAGACAATTTCCCTATGTCCATCCCGCGAAGCCACTAATAAGGGAGTGTGATCGTCGTTAAAGCCGTTCAGAATTGGATATCTTTCATCAATATTAACGCCTAATCTAATCAATTGTTTTGCTGTTTCAATATCATTATTGGTTATTGCCGCCATTAGCTTTTGACTTTGAACCCTCTCTTCATCTGATTTCTGACGTTCCTTAAGCATTTTTTCGGCTCGAAGCAATTTATCTTTACCAATAGTGTTTACGTTCAGCTCATATTCAAAATGTTCTTTCAATGAAAAGCCATAGTGCGTACTAAGATTTAAGCCTGCACCTTGTGCCAATAAATAATTTGCAATATCTGGAAATTTAAACCATAGTGCATCCATTAAAGGCGTATGACCAGTGGTAGGTGCCACTGAGTCAATAAATGCCCCCGCTTCTACCAATTGCCGAACAACTTCAACGCTTCCCCCTTGGCAGGCTTTATGTAATGCTGTTGCACCTGCGCGGTAGTCGCCTGTTAATACATCTGCACCTGCGTCTAGAAGAATTTTCACTATTTCAACGTTGGCTTCCCCAGCTGCTATCATAAGAACAGTTAAGCCGCTATCAACGCTTCTGGTATTAGAATTTGCACCTACTTCAAGAAGATATTTAACTTTATCCAGATTGTTATTTTGAACTGCTCCAATCAACTGTTTATCTAGATTAGACTTAAATGCCGCAACTTGTAGATAGGAATCAAAATAAACCTTCCATTTAACGATTTTTCCTTCTTCATTAAGTGTCAGGTGATGTATATCTTCAATTTCAAAACCTATTCTACTATCCTTATGAATAGCTTTTGTGTAGACTGTAACACAAGCTTGATTTCCTTGAACAACAAAACCACGAGTTGCGTAGTCTAAAACTTCAGTTGTTTCAGCTCTAATCTTAAAAGCTTCAATCACTTGTTCGTGACCGATGCTTTTTCCTAAATAAGGAATAATTCTATTGTGTTCGTATTGGGGAAGTTCTAGCTCAATATCTTTTGAAAGGCAATTCATAATGGTCTTCAAGTCAGCATTTCCTATACCTTCAAAAAATTGCTTGACAACTTGTGTTGTTTTTTCGGTGTCTGTTTTTGTAACAAACATATGTATTTACTCCTTATTACTAACAATTACAAGAACCTATTTCTGGTTAGCTACTACTAAAAAACAAACAATCAGTTATCTAACCGAATATTGCTTTGTTTATTAGCGGCTTTCTGGTCCTATAACCCAGTATTCATCGGCAACAAAGCTGAAGACGTACTTTAACTCAACAAAGTTTGCTAGATCTGGCAAAACTTTTTCTTTGTATTGTGCCGAATTCATCATTTTTTCTATCGATATGGTGTCATCAAACCAAACTTGTTCGACACCATCAAAGCGAGATTCTCCGAGCGCATAAAGTCCATCATTTACATGGCACTGTAAGTAACGTCTTACTCCAGGAAGGCTTAAAACAAGCGGACCGTGTGTTTCCAACCAATATTGGCGAAAGTCAGATAAAGAAACACCAGGCTTACGTTTTAGTAAAGTGAATACTTTAACTAAACCTGATTGCTTTTTAAGTGGTTCTCCTTCCATCAAAACATGAGCAGTTGTATCTAGTGCTAACGTTTGCCAGAAGGCGGCCCAGTTGGGTTCATCAATTCTAGCTCCTTGTAAAAATTCTTTAGATTGAAGAGACTCTAACTCTTCTTTTTCATTCTCTAGCCAGATTTCGGCTACGCCACTAAAAACTGGCTTTTCTCCATTTAAAGGAATTCTAGAAGCAATTGAGTAGCGTTTTATTTGAGGAATTTTACTGGCAATGGGCGCATGTTTTTCTCGCCAATAACGTTGAAATTCTTTTTCGCTCATGCCAGGTTTGGGAGCCGCAAATATTAGTTGATGTATCATGATTAGAATTATTTTCTCTGTTAAATAAATGACATTTTTTCTGGTAAGTAAGAAAAATTAAATTACAATCCGTTACTGACCGCATTTGACTCCAATTTTTGAATCCTGAATCTCATTAGTAAGCACCAAATCAATTAAAAAAGGACCGTTATGGCTTAATGCTTTCTCAATAGCTGGGGCAATCTGGTTTGGTTTCTCAACCCGAACCGCTTCAACTCCTAAAGACTTAGCTAACTCAGCAAAACGAATGTCTGGATCGCAGATATCAAAAGAAAATGGATAGTTATGTTCGGGAATCTCACGCTCGCGCCAATACTGCAAAATGTTAAGCTTCAAAATTTGATAGCCTCCATTGTTGCAGACAACAAATTTGGCATTAATTTGATGATGTGCAGCAGTCCAAAGTGCTTGAATCGTGTACATACTACCGCCATCCCCCGTAAATCCAACTACAGTTTTATCTGGATGGGCTAATCTGAGTCCGATCGCCCCTGGAATACCAACACCCAGGGAACCACCACGAGTTTGAAAATATTGTCCTACTTTCTTCGGGGGTAGATAGCGAACTACTTCTGGACCATTAGTCAGAGCTTCGTCAAAGATAATGGCATCTTCTGGTAACTGAGCAGCTAATTCCTCTGCAAAGCGGGACATATGCAAAGGTACTGAGTCCCGAACAATTTTATCAGCTGACAACAAAGCAGCTAGTTCTTGCTTCTTAGCTTGAGTGTATTGATTGACTCTTTGATTTGCCACCTCTTTTTGGTCGGAGGTTAAAGTTAGGCTTAGGGCAATACTCAGCTTGGCTAAGGTAGTTTTTGGATCTCCCAGCAATCCCAGATCTACTGGGAAATTCTTAGCTATCTCATAGGTGTTTAGATCGATGTGAATTACTTTAGCATCGGTGGCGAAAACACCAGACAGAGAGGGAAATACTTCTGGAAAGACATAGGTCCCAACAATCAAAACAACATCGGCTTGGGATGTGATTTTAAGACTACTTTCCCCAAACATATGACCCAGTAATCCTCCATAAAGAGGATGGGTTGCACTGATATTCGGTTCAGACGAATCTGCACCCCATACCTTTGCTCCGACCATTTCTGCCACATTTGTTAGCTCAGCCTGAGCGTCGGAATAAGCTACCCCATCCCCGACGATAATAATTGGCTGCGAAGCTATTGCTAGCTTCGCAGCAGCCCTAGTTAGTAGCTCAGATTCGGGAGCTACACGAGTTATGGGAAAAGAAGTTGGCATTACTTCTTCGTCATTAGGTGCGTCAAGAATATCCATGGGTAAAGAGACAAACACCGGACCCATAGGAGGCGTAGCTGCGATCTTAATTGCTCGGCGCAGAACCCTTAATAGAGAAGACGGGTCGATAACTCTAGTTGCCCATTTTGTAACTGGCTTTGCCATACTCACTAAGTCAGCAGCCATCTGAGCATCCATAGCATCATATTTAATCCCCGCTTCCCCAGCAATTACTACCAACGGTGCATGACCCCGCATCGCTTGATACATCATGCCAATTCCGTTCCCTAAACCAACTCCACTATGAAGTTGCACAACTGTAGGTTTTTTGGTTCCGCGAGCATAACCGTCGGCTGCTCCTAATGCTATAGTTTCTTGTAAAGCAAAGATATACTCAAATTCTGGGTAATAATCTTTTAATACATCTAGAAATCCTTCTTCTACGGTGCCAGGATTGCCAAACATATAGTTTATATTATCCGCCAGCAGTTGTTCGATAATGGCAAAACGACCATTTCTATATACCGGTCTATCTATAGCTTTTAGCTCAAACTTTTCTTTCGCGATAGTCATCTTCGTTATCCCCATTCTTGATTAGTTGAGATGAACGGCTTTGGTAACATCTTTTTTGACTTACTCCTGCTGGTTTTCCTCGAACTTGTTACCATCCGTATCGTTTGAGTGAGTTCTCTAAAACTTCAACCACTTGTCTTCCTGTCATATATGAGTCTGGAGTAGAACGACCTGTAATAAACGGATAATCAACAATAACAGAGATTTCTTTTCCTACATTGCCATGATATTGTCCCTCTGGACCTGTAGCATCGCGAAGAATATACTCTAATGGATAAGGGGGTGGACCCATATTTAGCTCGGTGCCAACAAATCCTGTTCCATCTAGGTAATCATATTCTTTACAATGACCGGTAACGTGTTTACCCCAGATAATACTTTTACGGTCTTCAAGTTCGCGAGCAAAGGCTAAACAAGCAACGCCATAACACTCAGCAGCAATTGGTTTACCCATTTTGTAGAAGCTAAGTATTAAATCGTGAACCCGATGATTATTAGCTAAATCGACAATTGGTCCACTACCACCCACAATTAGTAAGACATCGTATTGTGACAAATCCTGTTGTATTTCAGCAAGAGCTTGGTAGTAAGCTTCCATCTCTCGCAGAAACTTAGGAGAACTCCAATAAGGTCTATCTGGCAACCAATTAGTTAATATAATAGGATTATTGAGTCTAGGATTGCCAGGATCGTCTAGCATAGCCACCTTGTCTGCCATATCCTGAGAAACAACAGGTTTCCCTAAAGGTGGATCGACAAAAGTTGGATCCATACTGGGAGGTAATGCTACTGGTCTTTTTCCTGTTGGAGTAGCAAAGTCAATATGGTATCCTTCTTCATCGAAAACTTCTAAAGGACCAATTAATTCTTCTCCCCAATAGCCATATTCCGATAAAATCGTTAGAACTTTTTTCATCTGCTTGTTTCCATGTTGAAAAGTAAAAATTTAAGTTAATTAGCTTGCGCTTTTAAGACCTGGTAAAGGAATAACAGACCTTTTACGTGTAGTTGAAAACCGTTTTTTTCCAGAGGCAATCTGCAAAATTTGCTCGGCGATGGCATCGATAAAGGCATCTACTTCATTTTTGGAGCGACCAGTAACAAGGTCACCATCGACCATAACCCCCGAAGGAGATGGCACATAGGTAGCACCGGCATTGACAATATCGGCTAAAACTACCTCGTGACAGATAACTTGTCTTCCTTTCAGTAACTCAGGCATCGGTGTTAATATCCACAGTCCATGACATAAAGCACCCTTAACGATCCTAGGATTCGCCATTGCTTGGGCATAGAATTGTACTGCTGGTGAATTGCGAATTTGCTCGGCGCTGATTGGACAACCTGGTGGTGGTTCAAAATAACGTAGGCGCACACTGGTATAGTTAGCACCCATAATTACAGCGTCGTAGTCGTTAACATCTACATCTTGAAAATCTATTTTGACTTCTAATGTCTCAGGTTTTTGATCTTGCTCGGTGTCGCTAAAGAAGCAAACACTCTTTTGACCCCAAAGCCTAGACATAAAATGTACTGTTGCCTTAAGTTCCGAAAATCGCTGGCGATAAGAATCAATTTCTTCGGGAATAAATTCACTTTCAACAAGAACTGCAATTTTATTCCCTCCAAGAGCTCTAGGTATCATGTTAATTCAGTTTGCGTAGAGACTATAGATTATTTCGGAGTAATTTTAGGTGATTGATTAATGTATTTGTTCTTAGATTAATAAGTAAAAAAGTTATTCACAACGGTCTATATTTTGGAGTTGGTTGACATTTTTTAGTTATTCAAAAAATGACTTTTAATATTTAATTAATATGCTAAAGTAACATTAACAACTGGAGTTATTAGTTTAGCTTTTTAGAGGATACGTGTTTCTATTCTGAATTGGGAAACTTCTAAGAGAAAAATGACGAACTTGCCGAAAAAAATGAGGAGTAACACCCGACGTAACTCTAAGGAAGATGAAGTCCTACTTTAAGCTTTATTTTAATCAATGCTATTTATTAATTATGAATCTTATTGAAATCATAATTGATAGGAAATTACACTACTTTCGCCAGATATGTCTGAAACTATAGGTTCGTAACCCAAAAATAAAAATACAATAATCTATTGAGTTAAATTGTTCTAGCTCCTATTATCAAAACAGGTCTAACCATTACTTTTGATCTACTCAAACTATCACAAGAACAAAAAATTAAGAAAGTTTGAGTCTTACTGTCAATTATCAGTAGCAACTTTTAAGGCCAATGAAATTCAACTTTGCTTACACCAGAATATTTGTAAACAACTACGAAGACTGCTTAGACTTCTATCGAGACATATTAGGATTAGAAGTTACTTTTATTTCCCAAATAGATCGCTATGCTGAATTAACTAAAGGCGAAACCAAATTAACATTAATGTGTAACTATAAAATCCAGGAATATTTTGGCCATCAAACTCAGGTATCTTTCGGAAAAAGAGATGATACGATCGCTCTTTGTTTTCAAGTTCCAAATGTAGATGAAGCTTGTAAAAATCTAAAGAAAAAAGAAGTTGAAATAGTCAGTACACCCTGGAACATTCTCGATTGGGGGGTTAAAATCGCCCTAGTGCGAGATCCAGAAGGCAATTTAATCGAATTAATTCAACCTACTCACATGATTTGGAGTGAATAATAATCTTGGCTGAATTAAGCTGGAAGATTTGATTTTTGTACCATCTTATTGATTACTTATTAGCCCGAAGGGCGTTAGTCATCACAGTAAATCGAGAATGCTTACATGAATATTAAAATGAAAATAGATTTAGTAAACGCAGTTAAGCAAAATGACCTGGAGTTAGCAAGAGAACTAATTGCCAAAGGTGCTGACGTTAATCAAAAAGACAGTAGTGGCAATAGCCTCTTAATTATCAGTTCGGCTAATGGTAATGGGGAAATAGTTCAGTTACTTCTTTCATCTGGTGCATCACTTGATGCTGTGGATGCCAATATGAAGGCAACTGCGTTGCATGCTGCTGCTTACTTGGGTCACCCTGAAGTAATGAAGTTGTTAGTAAAACAGGGCATCGATTTAAATATTCAAGGGCCATATAATGGCTACACAGCTTTACATGATGCCGTTTTACAAAACAATACTGAAGGAGTAAAAATTCTTGTAGATTCTGAAGCCAACATTAATCTTAAAGGAAAAGACGGAAATACACCGTTAATGCTAGCTAAGAGGAAAGGAAATCTAGAAATAATTAAAATTCTCCAACAATAGTCTTCGATAATCATGAACTACCCCACCTCATAGGAGGATGGGGTTTCTAGCTTCGCTGGATGCTGCCTTACCTTGGTCTTTCGTCCTCGGTCGGGTCTTATGCTTCCTCCACTAGCAGAGACGGCTATTCCATCCGTCTTTAGTATTCTGATTCCTTCTGCTCTGATATTACGACTTGCTGCTTCATCTCGGTCGTGTTTGTTTCCACAAGCTTTATTGATAGAACCCATTTGGTATCTTTATAAAAAAGAAGATCGAGCAAAATGACTTATTCAAGTAGCTTAACGGACAAGGAGTGGGAAATTATCGAACCTCTGTTACCAAAGAAGAAAAGAACTAAGCCCCCTACGTGGAGTAAGCGAGAAATCTTAGATGGTGTTTTTTATCAGCTAAAAAATGGATGTAATTGGGGTGATTTACCCAAAGACTTACCATCATACTCCACGGTTTTTTGGCATTACAAACAGTGGAGAGAATTAGGAGTAATCGAAGAAATTATGAAGGTTTTACATGGTAGAGTCAGAGAAAAAAAAACAAAAAAAACAAATGGACAACTTTAATAATCATTGATTCTCAAGCAGTAAAAAACACTTGTAATGCCAGTGTTGAAAGTAAAGGGTTTTGTTTCTACAAGTCGACTAACGGAATTAAGCGACATTTAGCTGTAGATACTTTGGGGTTTCCTTTTTTTACTCACTGTACCAAAGCCAATATATCTGACGATGCTGGATTATTAGAGATGTTGAAGAACAATCTTGATTACTTCCAATCCAAACCTGTTAATATCCCCAAGATAACTATCCTCCTAGACCATGGATATCATCCAGACAAGTTGACTACAGCTCTCAAACAGATTTATCCAGCCATAATGACCAAGATTCGATTTGAGTTGTCTCCCAAACCATCAAAATCCCAAAAGAAAGCGCAGGGAAAATCAGGATTTGTCCCAGTTAAAGCTCGATGGGTCATTGAAAGGTCGAACTCCTGGATGGAGAGATGTAAGAGTTTGGTTAAGAATTTCGAGAGAACTAATGCTCATGCTACTACTAAGGTGAATCTTTGCTTTCTAAGACTCTTACTTAAAAGACTTGCACTCAATTAGATACCAAATGGGTTCTATAGACGGATGGGGAATTCTCTCACAAAAAGTTAAATCTTCATCTGATAATCGTATCTCTAACCACAGTCGGAAAAAATAATTAGCTATCGAATTGCAATTGGTAGGCGCACTTGAAATCTCGTGTTGCCTGGTTTGGAATCAACACTGATTTTACCCTTGTGTCTACCGACTACAATTCGATAGCTTTTAAGTAAGTCCAAATCAACTTTCCAATCACTAATTTTTCTGTTCTGAATAGATTCAAAAATATCTGTTTGAAATTTTGGTCTAATACTTGTTCCATTATCAGCAATTTCTACTAATAAATAACAGTTTTCCTGGGATGTATATATCGAAATTTGTCTCGTCTCATCAGCGTTATTTGCTAAAGCAGCGATCGCATTATCAATTAGGTTCGTCCAAACTTGATTAAGCTCACTTCCATAGACCCAAATACGAGGTAGACTCTTATCATACCTGCGGGTCACCATAATTTTGTTTTGTCTAAGCTTGTAAGCCAAAATTATTAGTGTTTTTTCAAGTCCCTTATGCACATCAACTTTCTGTTGCGGTGCCTGATCCATATAAGAATACTCTTTGAAAGCTTTAACTAGTTCGGTAATGTGCAAAGTACACTTCTCTGACTTATCTAATAAATTTTCTATGGAGTACATTGTTTCTAACCAAAGAAGCAGATTTCCGATTATTTCAGTAGGCATCTGCTTGACTAAAGTTATTAACCATTTTGGATCTAATCCTGCATCTATAAGAGATAATGATCTTTTGGCAGCATCCTTAACACCTCGTATATCTAGCCAATTTTTTAGTTCTTCGTAGCGAGCTTTTTTGTCCAAAGAGCTAAGGATAGAAGTTGCTTTTTGGAATGACATAGCCTTGTCCCTAGCGTCACGCCAGATCTCTTTAAGCACAAGCCATTGCAATGAAGATGGTGGTTGTTTCAGAAATTTAAGTGAGAGGGATTGTGAATTGTAAATCTCGTCCCGCAACTGTACCACAGCTCGCTGAGCGGCAGCAGCAGGATTATTTAGTTCGTGAGCCAAACCAGCGGCGAGAGTAGAGAGTGAAGTTAGCGTCGCTTGATATTGCTTAATCGCTTCTAAATTCTGAACCCTTTGTGCCATAGTGTAAAGCAAATCAGGTGTGAGGGAAGGACAAGTGGCAATCATACGCCAGAAAATATTTTCGGAAAACTTTAATATATGGCTAGTACAAATGGCACGTTTAGTTGTGGAGTATGGTATGTCTAGCAGAAGACACTTATGACCGAAGAAATCATTGGATGTGGAGTAGGTCACATGTATATCTTGATTACGGATCTTCTTTGTCCACTCTAACTTTCCTTCAAGCTGTACAAAAAATGAACCTGCTGGCTTTCCTTCTTCTGTCAGTATATCTCCCGATTGTAGCCATAATGATTCACCCTGCTTAACAAACGCCAACTGTTCATCTGTTAGCTTTGAAAACAACGGTACTTGATGTATAGCATCGCGTATCTTGTTAAATTCTTTTTCAATCACAGTGACACCTAGCTATATTTTGATTAATGAGTTTTTTAAAACTTATATATTTATTGCTAATTAATTGTGTACAGTAATTGGTAGGCGCACTTGAAAGCAAGTAAAGTCAGGTTCAGTAAATATGTCGATCGCCCCCTGATATAGTTCTACAACAATGCGGTGGGCAATATACAAACCTAAGCCAGTACCTTTACCTACTTCTTTAGTAGTAAAAAAAGGCTCGAAAATATATGGCTGAAACTCTGGGGGAATACCCGAACCGTTATCGGCTATTTTTACGATTACTTGGTCATTATTATAGAAGGTTTGCACCAATATTTTTCCTTTTTCGCCGACGGCAGCAATAGCATTGTCAATCAAATTGAACCAAACCTGATTCAGTTCTCTACTAGATGCCTGCAGGAGGGGTAAGCGGTCAGAATATTTTCGCGTAACTAACACACCTGGCTTAATCTTAGAACTTAAAAATGTTAGCACTCTTTCAATCCCCTCATGTAGATCTATTTCTTGGAGTGGTGTTTGACTTGGGCTAACTTTAACTGACTCAAGCAGTTTAGAGATACGGCTGATGCCTCTATCCATTTGATTGATTAGCTCAATTCCTGCTAAAGTTCCTTCTAGCCAGATCATAAATTCGCCGCTCAATTCAGAGTTCAACGATTTGATAACCCCATCTAGCAGATCTAAATCTATTCCTTTTCCTACAATGGCAGAAGCAAGTTTCCAACTCTCAACAACACCGTATGTCTCTAGCCATTCAGCTACTTCTTCTTCTCGCTCGCTGCGGGTTAATGCATCTAGTTGAAAAGAAGCCATAGTTTGATGGCTAAGATCCCGCACCCAGTTAGCTAAAAATTGCTGTTGTAAGTTTGTTATCTGCGGCTGGCTTAGCTTAAGCGTTATTGTCTGCAAAACTTCAACGGTTTCTCGTAATTGTTGAGATACTTGACCGCATAAGGATACTGGGTCATTCAATTCCTCAGCTAGTCCTACTGTTAGAGTATCGATTTCAATTGACTTTTGGGCATTTTGCCAAAAAGAATCTAGGTGGAGGGAGCGTTTTGCTGTACTAACAAGAAGTTCGCGAGTAATCGAAGGACAGATCTCCAGCATATGCCAAAAAGCTTCAATTTCTAATTCAAACAACCAGCTAGTTACCGAAGCACGACCAGTTGCACGAAAAGGAATATTTAACAAGATTAACTCATGACCAAAATATGTTTGCGGTCCAAATACTATCAAAGGTAATTCTCTTTGACTAGCTTTCTTCATCCAGTGAATTTCTCCTTCTAATACTACCCAAAAACAATTAGGAGGAGCTCCTTCTTCTACTAGTGTTTCCGCTGCTTGTAGCCTTATAAACTTGCCCCATTCAACGAATTTAAATTGAGCGTGATCTAATTTGGCAAAAAGCGGTACTTGGCGTAAAGTCTCTACAAGATTTGTCATATTTCCACTTTGAGCAGGGTTAGATGCGATCGCTTGAATTTGATTGAAATCTGTAGTAGGTGTAGCCATAACATCCTTTTGTTACTAATGCCGAATGCACCGTCAGACAAGCTCTAGATTTCAAATCTAGAACTTGTATGACGGCTAGAAGCTAAGAGCTGTCCGAATTTTAAATTGGCAGTTGATGAAACTAGAGAAACTTCTTTATGGGTCAGAGACTTGAGTCTTTGCGCCAATTGTAGACGGTAAATTAATAGGCAAACGAACCTGAAAGTATGTCTTTCCAGGCTCAGAGGTAAAGCTGATGCTACCGTGATGCATTTTGTCTATAATACGACGACTAATATCTAAACCCAATCCAGTTCCGACTCCCTCCTCCTTAGTGGTAAAGAACGGCTCAAAAATATGAGGCTGAATATTTGGCGGAATACCAGGACCGTTGTCGATAATTTCGACTAGTATGCAGTCATGCTCTTGCGATGTACATATCCAAATTTTTCCTTGTCCAGCCATCGCCTCGATCGCATTATCGATTATATTAGTCCACACTTGGTTGAGTTCACTTTGATGGGCAAAACAGTGCGGTAAGTTTTGGTCGTATTTACGCGTTATTTCTACCCCCTGTTTTAGCTTATGACTCAAAAGAGTTATGGTACTATTAAGTCCTTTGTGAACATCTACTTCCTTTAGAGTAGCCTTTTCCATATAGGAGTATGCCTTAACTGCTTGAACCAAATTGGAAATACGACCTGTACTTTGCATAATTTCATCTAAAAGTCCAAAAACTTCTAGGATCGTCTCGCTCCAGTTCAGCACATGAGCAAGTAAATCAGTAGAGAAAATCTCCTCAATAGAAGAGAGCCATTGCGTATTCAACCCTGCTTTGACAAAAGTTGGGGCAAGTTTCCATCCATCAGATATATTATGCGCCTCCAACCAAGCTGTAACTTCTTCTTCTCGATCACTATACATTAATGCATCAAGCTCTGTATTTGTCGCAACACGCTCTATTAATTCCTGTTGCAGCTCAAAAACAAGCTTCAATTGTGTCGGAGTCATCTGTTGATTGAGCTGGAGTGCAAAAGACGATAACCTTATAATAACTTCATGTAACCGATCTACTGCCCTAGCAGATGCCGCTACTGGGTTATTCATCTCATGGGCGAGACCAGCGGCTAAAGTACCAAGTTCAATTAACTTTTCTTGCCTTGGTGAAATTGATTTCAAAGTTGAGCAATGCTGCATCATTTTATTTATACTGATTTTGCTAGCACGAACGAAATTTAGTACATTGATTTATTTTTTAAACCTTGCTGAAGTTGAGATATTGATGGATAAACTGAATAGCAATTGAGCCTTCTCCTACCGCTGAAGCAACACGTTTTACTGAATTGTGGCGCACATCTCCTACAGCAAAGACACCAGGAACACTTGTCTCAAGCAAAAAAGGGTCGCGCCCTAGTTTCCATCGCTGACAGCTTTGTCCATGTCTCTTGAGAGAAGAGCCAGTGAGTATGTAACCTCGCTCATCACGCTCTACAAATCCTTCCAACCAGTCGGTACGAGGCACTGCACCTATAAAAATGAATAGCGAATTTGCAGGAACAGTTTTCACAAACCCCGTATCATCGTTAGCAATTGTAATCGCCTCCAAACTAGTTTTTCCTTTTACCTCAATGACACTAGAGCGTAACTGCACACTAATATTCTCGGTTTCTTCAATTTGGTCAATTAAATACTTTGACATAGTTTTGGCCAGAGAATCGCCACGCACCAACATTGTGACGTGTTCAGCGTGCTGAGAAAAGAACATGGCGGCTTGGCCTGCTGAGTTCGCTCCACCGACGATAAAAATTTCTTCCCCTTTACAGGCAAGTGCTTCAGTTTTTGCCGCCCCATAATACACGCCAGCCCCGTATAGTTGCTTGATGCCTGGTACATTTAGCTGACGGTAGGATACACCAATGGCAACTATCAATGCGCGACAGCTAAGTTCGCTTCCATCCGCTAACGTGACAATACGATATGGTTCTTCCACTCTTACCCTGGTCACTTCTTGGGGAGATAGAATCTCTACGCCAAATCTTTTTGCTTGAGTTACAGCACGGCGTGCCAAGTCTCCTCCACTCAAGCCAACGGGAAACCCCAAGTAGTTTTCGATGCGAGAACTAGATCCAGCCTGACCGCCAGGGGCATGTCGTTCAAGTATTAGGGTGCGAAGCCCTTCAGAAGCACCATAAACTGCCGCTGCTAGACCAGCAGGTCCTGCACCCACTACGATTGTGTCATAGAAGGGTAATTCAGCCTGGGTTTTTAATCCAATTTTCTCGGCAATTTGAACATTTGAAGGCTCTACAAGCTGGGAACCGTCAGGAAAGAGTACCAATGGTAGCTGTCGTGCCGAATTAGAATTTGAGCTTACCCGATTGAATAAATCGCATGCTTCTTCATTTGTATCAACGTCTAACCATTGATAAGGCATTTGATTGCGCCCCAAAAAGTCTTTAATTCGATGCGATTTAGGTGACCATCGATTTCCAATAACGCGAATACCCGCAAAGGGGGGGTGAAACTTTGAGAGCCAGTCATCAAGTAAATCGTTCAGAACAGGATATAGATGCTCTTCAGGAGGATTCCACGGTTTTTGTAGATAGTAATCAGTCTTGACTATATTGATGGCTCGGATCGCGGCATCGGTATCTGCATAAGCTGTCAGTAAAACTCGTTTAGCCTCGGGAAAAAGTTCCATTGCTTTTTGCAAAAACTCTACTCCAGTCATATGTGGCATCCGCTGATCTACCAGCAACAATGCTACTGGCTGATTGCGTAATTTGAGTTCTTGTAATACTTCTAAGGCTTTTTTCCCTGAGTTCACTGACAAGACTCGGTAATTACGACCATAAGCCTGTTGGAGATCCCGTTTTATTGCCTGAAGAACTTCAGGGTCATCGTCTATTGAAAACAGTGCAGGCTTAGCAAGTTTAGCCACAATAGCACCTCAAAAACTTTTATAATTAAAAAACAGAATTATCGATAAAATCCCAGCGTTGCTGAATAAGGTTAAATTAGAATCTTATAGGGAGACACCAAAGATATCAGAAACACCAAAAAGAATAAAATTCTTTTTCATTCAAGATCGTTCCACAATCGGAGCAACACTAATTTTTGATATTTGTGTAACTTTTTTCAATTTTTTCCGTAAGCTCCTTGTAAAGGTTTACAAAAAATGAAGAAATACTTGAAAAAGGTTTAAAGGTGAAACTCACAAATTTACCATCTCGACTGTTTCATACCGATCCACCAAAGTAACACCCTCGCAGAATGAACTCATCTTGAGATAGTTTTTCACTGACTCAGACGCGCCAACACCATAGATTTCAATCTCGCTACCAAGTTTCTGCTTATTGTAAATAAGCACTCTTAAACCAGTACTGGATATGCATTGAAGATCTTGCAGTAGAAAGACAAGACGTTTGATTGGTTGAGCTATTGCTTTTTCTAGCTTTTCTTGGAAAATTTCGATCGCATTAGCATCTAATACCCCAGTTAAGGAAATTTTGGCAGTACCATCAGTTATTTCTAAGACAGTTGCGTCAAAAGATACTTGAGCAGGAAGAAGCCTGACTCTAACTTTCAAGGATTCTCCCGTTGATGGTAATTTAACAGTTAGGTTTTCAGGATCGAAATCGGAATACTTTTGCCCGTCTATCCATACTTCGTCGATTCGTACGCTGCCTGGGGGGAGAATATCTGGTGCAACTCTGAGAAGATCATCGGAAAATCCTCCTGGCTTCGGTTTGAAGTACAGATCTATTGGTTGTTTAGTAATTAGCAGGTTAGTATAAACCATGGCTAGGTAAGCTAGCTCGAAAGAATGATAACCACTCATCGAGTGAGAGCCTTTACCTCTTTCGTTTCCTCCCGCTAAATAGGGCAGTCCATTAGCTAGTACATTGAAGTAGACTCCTCCGTCTGCAACATCCAAAAACCAAGCGTTATAAAAAGCGGCAGCTTCACGAGCTAGCTGTTGATATTCAGGATTTTCTAGGGAACCAGTCAGGATCAGATAAGCTAAAATTGCTTGTTCCTGCTGCCACCAAGCCTTGCGGTCGTGCCAGACAAAGCGGTGTGTTTCTTCACCTTCTTTGAGAGTACGTTCTACTACATCGTACCATCCTCCACGAGTGCGATCGCTACCCACTGATGGCATAGTATTAGCAATTTTTTCTGCTAGAGCTACATACTTTTCTTTAGGTTTGAAGTGATGCATTCGCATCAAGTTCCAGGCAATTTTGAGGTTGTGACCGACTACAGCTCGGTCTTGCTGCCAACCCCAAGTGTTATCATGGCTCCAATCTTCATAAAAACGCTCTTGAACAAATGGGCTATGTTCATCGTCTGGAAAACGCTTTTCAATTGTGTCAAAGAGCTGTTCTAACAAATCAGCGTATTCGTCAGAACCAGTTGCCAACCAAAGATTAATTAAATAAGCAGGTGCATGGTCTCCAACCGAATTCCAATTTTTTCTGGCTCGGTTTTTTCCTAAAGTAGGACAGTGAGGACTCAGATTAATCGGATCGACATGGGAGAAAAATCCCCCATTATCTGTTTTATCTAGGAAATAACGGTTAAATAAATTAAAGGTCAATTCAATGTCATCGAGAATTCTAGCATCCCCAGTTACTCGATAAGTTTGAGTCGGACCAGCCAACGCGTAAATCTGTTCGTATGCCGGGATAGCATCATAATCATCGCCAAATTCTGAGGCAAATATTTTCTGTTCTCTGCCATCGGGTTTTACATCTATTCCGTGATACCAGTAGGCAATCCCCTCCCCCCGATCTAGAAAACGCATATGTTCGCGCAGATACTCAGTTCCTTTTTCAGCAGCTTCTAAATAACGGTCTTCACCTGTCATCATGTATGCCGTGGCAAAACCGTAAACCATGCGAGAAATGGTGTCGGTTTCTTGACGAGTGGATAATTTTTTTGCACCAACCAAACTAAGATTGGTGCGATATTGACTATAATCTATCTTGCCATCTGGAAACTGCGATTTTAGATAAAAATCGGCTAACTGCCGTACCTGTTTAACCCACCAATCAGACTTCTCAAAGAAGTATTCGTTTTCTGTTCTGCCGAGAAAAATTATATGTTTGGCTTCAAACTTGCATTTATCTGACTCTGGATAAAAAGTACCGTAGGCGAAAAGATACCGACCTGGAAAAAACATCGATTGCATTTGACCAGTACAGTCGTAGTAAGGATCTCCTAAATTACGGATCATCTCAGCATAAGTATTTGGAGTTGTTAAAACCTCAAATTCTCTATCGTCTGACGTTCTAAGTTGAAAAATGCCAGGAACACCTAAATTAAAATCACACTCGGTAACATACCCAGCGAGCAAATCTGAAAAAGAAAAGTCGATCTCATTCATAACCCTTTCTCAAAAAAGATAATTATTTGCACAAAATTATTCGGAAATTAAAACAACGACGCTGCGATCTTTAACCAAGTAGCTATTCTCCGAAATCATTACTTCTTGACAAGGATCTAAAATATCTGTGGGGGAAGGTTCAGCCGTGTCTACGACTTTGTACCAGTTTCTGCTTTCAATTTGGGGGATTTCAAATTCGAGACTCTCCCAATACATATTGAGCATGACGTGAATATCTACTGCCCCGTCAAAGCCTCCTAGAGTATAAGAAAATGCTCTAGCATTGGGGTCATCCCAATCAGGCTCAAATAACTTAGTACCATGCCAAGAGATATCGGCTAAACCGCGCTCATTAACTTCGCCATTAAAGAAACCACGACGACATAAACTACCATAACGCTTACGAAAAGCAATCATCAGTTTGAAAAACCTCAAGATCTCAGAGTTCTTCTCTAGCAGTTCCCAGTCAAACCAGCTAATTTCGTTATCTTGGCAGTAGCCGTTGTTATTACCTTTTTGGGTGCGTCTGACTTCATCACCTGCGGTAATCATCGGTACACCCTGAGACAGTAAAAGAATAGCAGCAAAATTCTTAATTTGTCGTTTTCTTAGGTTTTCGATTTCTGGATCGTCAGTTTCTCCTTCAAAACCACAATTCCAGCTTAAATTATCATCAATTCCATCTCGACTATTCTCCCCATTGGCTTCGTTATGCTTATAGTTATACGAAACCAAATCATTGAGAGTAAACCCGTCGTGACAAGTAATGAAATTAATACTGTTAATTGGTAAATGTCCACTATCTTCGTATAAATCCGCACTACCAGCCAAACGCATTGCTACCGATCCAACTAGTCCTGGATCTCCTTTGACAAAACCTCTGATGTTGTCTCGAAAAAGACCGTTCCATTCAGCACAACGATATCCAGGAAAGTAGCCAATTTGATAAAGCCCAGCAGCATCCCAAGCCTCAGCAATGAGTTTGCTATCAGCCAAAATTCCAGATGTTTCTATATGCCAGATTACAGGCGGTTGAGCCATTGGGTTTCCGTTTTGGTCGCGAGCAAGAATCGAGCCTTCATCAAATCGAAAGCCATCAACGTGCATTTCTTTTACCCAAAATTCTAGGCATTCCACGATGAATTTATCCACCATAGGATGATTGCAATTAACTGTATTGCCACACCCACTGTAGTCCATGTAATATTGCTTATCGAAGGGTACCAGATGATAGTAAGTGCTATTGTCAATGCCTCTAAAATTAATAGTTGGACCTTGATGGTTACCTTCAGCAGTATGATTAAAAACTACATCAAGAATCACTTCAATTCCAGCCCTATGAAGTGCCTTGACCATATCTCTAAATTCTTTGATCGGACTCCTTTCTTCTGGCGCATAACAATAAGAGACTTCTGGGGCAAAAAAGCTATGGGGGTCATATCCCCAGTAATTATTTAGTTTTTTGCCGTCTACTTCTCGAAGAGTTTCTTTTTCATCAAAGTCGAACACGGGCAATAGTTCGACTGCGGTTATTCCCAACTCTTTTAAATATGGAATCTTCTCAATGACTCCTGCATAAGTGCCTTCATATTTACTACCTGATGAGGGCGACTTAGTAAATCCTCGAACGTGCATTTCATAGATTATGGTTTCACTCATACGCCGATTTAGAGGGCGATCGCCTTCCCAGTCATAATCTGAAAGATCGATAACTACACTGCGCATAGAAGTAGCAAGATTATTTTGCTCTCCTAATGCATCCATGCGATTCCACAGGGCATTACTATGACTTTTACCGTAGGGATCGAGCAGTAGTTTATTCTTGTTAAAGCGGTGTCCAGCTCCGTGTAAATCTTGAGAACCATCTATCCGGTAAGCATAGGCATTACCATGCTTTATTCCTTTTACGTAAACATGCCAGATGAAAAATGTTTTGTTAATTTTGGGGTTTAACTCAATAATTTGTATGGGTTCTAAATCGTCATGCTTTTCAAACAACAAAAGTTCGACAGAAGTAGCACTCTCAGAAAAAATTGCAAAGTTCACACCTTCTTTGTCCGGTGTGGCTCCTAATGGATGTGTACGACCTGATTCTACTTGATAAACATTGGAAACTGATGTAGTCCGATTTGTAGATATTGTTGTAGTCATTGAATCCTTTTACTATGTAGCTATTTTTTTACCCGTCTTGTAGAAAGTTTTTGTTTCTTGAGTTTTATAATCAAATTCAATTAAGTCAGAAATCAAGGAAAACATTGGAAATTTTTAATGGTTTAATCCCATAAAATATTCAATACTAAGCATTTGAACATAAATAACATTGTTGACAACTATGGCAAGCTATATTGTTAATATTATGTAAAGCCTGACAATGTCAACAAGGGTTAATCTTTTTGACATTGTTAATATTATTTTTAAAGTGAGTGGTTCACGCTGGTTGTCAATGATGTTGTTAGTAAAAATCTCTTGGGCACAAAAAGTTTGGGGGTTGCCATAGAAAACAGCTGTTGGTTTGCGTATAAGTTGAAATTTTTCTCACGATGTTTCAATACTTCTAGCCCTCTCATTTGCACATAAGTTGAAAAATATTTGCTTATAAAGTGAAAATTTACTACCTTTTTTACACATAAAATGAAATTTTCCGACAGTCGAAAATACAGATGGGGTAAGTAAGGAAAGAGCGTGTATTCATTAGAGCGAGGCAAGCGATTGCGCGGAGCGCAGTGGCAGAGCCAATCGCTTGCCTTCTACGACATCGTGAGGATTACACAGACGAGGGTTTTCAACTTATGTGCCAAAAATTTCATCTTATGAACAACAGTTTTCACTTTATGTGCAAACCAACAGCACTAGCTCCATACACTGCATGATATGGTTTAGGTTACGGAAACAAATATTATCGTAACCACGTGAGAGTGAGTAAAAATACTTCAATTGCCAAACTTAAAACAGTTTCATCTCCTCTGCTTTTAGCAAGCCAAAATCGAGACGTACTGGCATCTTTGTTAGCTGACAAGCGCTCGCCCAATACTCGTAACGCTTATGCTAAGGACTTAAGAGACTTTTTTCGCTTTGCCGCAGGTGTTGACGAACCCACACCTGAATTAGTCACTCAATTTTTACAGTTAGAGCGTAATAACGGAGTCGCTTTGGTACTGAGATACAAGGCTCATCTGTTGAACGAGCGTGGTTTAAAAGAGGCTACCGTTAACCGCAGACTAGCAGCTATCAAAGCTTTGGTCAACTTTGCTCGCCAATTAGGTAGGTGCGACTATACCTTAGAAGATGTTAAAGGAGAAAAAGTAGTTCCCTATCGCGATACCACTGGAATTAGTCATTTATCCTATCGCCTTATGTTGGAGGTGCCAAAACGAAATAAATTAAAAGGAAAGCGGGATTACGCTATTCTCCGATTGTTGTGGGACAATGTCCTGCGCCGTAGCGAAATATCCCTAGCTGATATTAAAGATTTAGATCGAGATAGACGAGTATTACAAATTTTGGGTAAGGGAAAGGGTTCTCAAAAAACCGCCGTTACATTATCGCAACCAACAATTGAGGCGGTTTTAGATTGGTTACAAGCCAGGAAGGAAGAGGATATTAAGCAGCCTCTATTCATTGCCCTCGATCGCGCAAGTTACGGACATCGCTTAACGGGGACGGCAATTTACAAACTAGTAGAGAAGATAGCCAAAGAAGCTGGAATTACTAAAAAGCTATCACCCCATCGCATTCGACACTCAGGTATCACAGCAGCTTTAGAAGCAACGGGGGGAGATGTGCGAAAGGTACAGAAGCTCTCCCGTCACGTCAACCTCAACACTTTAATGATTTACGATGACAATCGGCAAGACTTACAAGGAGAGATTTCTGATTTGCTAGCAGATTTAGTGTGATACAAAAATAATAAAAACTAGCTCCCAGTCTTCGTCGAAATATGACCAAATAATTGTTGGCTGCTGTTTTAAGAACCTAAAAAAGCGATTTCGTTTTTCAATTCTTCTTTTTTCTCGGCTTTTTTCTTGTCTTTGCGCGTCTTCAGATGTTTGAGTTGGTGATTCCAAGCGATGGTAGATAGATGGTTCGGGCAATAACTTTCTCCTGACTGCAAATAATTGAAAATCTTGTGCTAACCTAGCAGAATAAAATCTTGTTTCTACTTTACTAGAATCTTGTTTTCTTGAATGTCAGAATCTACTAAACCAGCTTCAGTTATTACCATTTCCTGTCTTTCAGGAGGTTCGGGGAAAACCACTACCTGTCTCAATCTCGCTACTATGCTTTCATCAAAAGGCAAAACTCTAGCTGTAGATTTCGATCCTCAAGGCAACCTCTCTCAATGGTTGGGATGGACTGATTTATCAGAAGATGCCACCATAGCAGAAACTTTAATGCCTTCAGGCGATCGCTTAAACATCAAAGAAATTATTAAGCCCCCAAAAAACGAAGATAGGAAAGGAAAATTAGAACTAGCTCCTGCTGACTACAGCCTATCTGGTGCGGGAGATATAATTGCCCCCCAACCTGGGCGCGAACGCTTTCTCAAACGTGCTTTAAAACCCGTTCTCAATCTTTATGACTTTATTGTGATTGATTCCCCTCCTGCTAAGGGAATTCTTACCTATAACGCGCTTCTGGCAGCAGATTATTTAGTTATTCCTACCGAATGTACCAATAAAGGAGTAATGGGAGCGGTCAATACAGTTACTCTTCTTAAGGAACTTGAGGATATAGATTTTATCGTTCCCACAATTATGGGGATTATACCCACCCGCGATCAATGGTCGGGAGCAAATCAAACCAGGATGTCTAAAGCTGCTCTTACTGCCTTATCCTCTGCGCTTTCTGAGATTCAGATCTTTAGTTCAGTCCGCCAAAGCACAATCGTACAGCAGACCAATTATGCAGGTTGGTCGTTAGCCGAAGCTGGAGAAAAATCTCTAGCGACTGCTTATACAGAAGTTGTTAATACCATTTTTAAAGCGAGAACAAATGTCTAAAAAGAAACTCCCAACTGGCCCCATCCGAATCGACCTTCCTATGGCTAATTCAGACCAAAAAATAGAATCTGCTAAACAAGAAAATAGTAAAGTAGAAAATAGTAAAGTAGATTCTATTACTCCAGGAAACCAGATTCTAGATTCTACAAATTTAGAACAAAAACAAGATTCTAGTAAACAAGATTCTGGTTTACTAGAATACAAGAAGGTGGCAATGCGTCTTTCGGTTGAAGCAGCATCAACCTTACGTCAGCTTCGTGCAGAAACGGGAATTCCCTATGAAATCCTAGTAGATGTAGCAATCCGCAATTGGGATAATTTACCGCAGCGTACCAAGAGTACTTACCTAAAACAAGCTCGCGAAGTAAGAGCCATGAGGCTAATGGCTGGTCAAGAGAAAACAATTAAAACGATGAAGCAAAAATATTTAGAGCGATAGATTTGTGCCTAATAGTTAGCTGAGAAACAAAACTATGTATCAACTTGAACTCTGGCAGCGTTCTTTCTGGAAAAAAGACACCCGATTTTACAGAAAGGACGGGAGCAAGAAAGCCAACCTCATTCATGAGTTGGATGAATTGCGACTCGGCACATTTATGTGCCGTATTATTTATGTTATCGTTCGGTAATGGGTCTAGGTAGAGTCGAGGGAGAGTATTACCTCTCGCCCCTCTCTGTGAAATCTGGACATACCCGTTTCCGTGTATCCAGCTTCCGAAAATCTTAGCGTTAGCTTTTGCTCATGTGGACATAATGGTGACAACTTCTATGGACTGCCAAGAGATTCTTGTACTTCCAGTTGTTATGATTATTGTCGATGTGATGTAATTCTACTTTTTCTCCAGGGAGAAATTTTAAACCACAGCATCCGCATGAATGGTTTTGTTTTCTAAGTGTTGTTGCTAGAACCCCATCATATAAGAGACTGTTTCTTTTTGACCAGTAAACTATATCGCCGTCAAAAGGTGATTTATCCCCTTTAACACTGATGAATTTGTTTTCTGAGAAACTGACTTTAGGAAAGGCTGTTCTGACCATCTTTACTGCTTGATTTCGTCCGATGGTTTCTTGTTTTAGGAACACCTTGCGGGTTCTATCTTCTAAACCGAAGAGGTTGAACCTAGAACTGTCCATCTTACAGTACCTATGGTGTTAAACTAAGCCACCTCGTCACCGAGGCGACTCGTCTTCAAAACCGTGCATAAAAGTTTCCCTTTACACGGCTTCTCTCTTTGTTGGCTCTGTATGAGTACCTTCAGACTTTGAGTTGAGCTTCCTTAATAGCTGCTAAATCTGTTTTGGTCTTGGTGTCATGACAGTGACGATGTAAGAGTTGGAGGTTATCTACTTTATTGTTACCACCCAATCGCTTGGGGATAATGTGGTCGGTTTCGATGGACTCTCCATCCCGAAAAGGTCAGATGACACATGGCGCACTTTCCTTGTTGCCTTTTAAGCAGTTTGGCTACTGATTGTTTGACTTCTGGGTGTTTACCCATGCGTGAAACCCAATAGTTAGTGTCTCCGTCGTATGGGGATTTAGTCCCACGGACTTTGATGTGCCTATGAATAGCTGTGGAGGTATGGTCTAAAAGGGTGAATTGGTTATTGCCAAAAACCCAGTTATTCCTTCCCACGGTTTTCCAGTATTTACTGGCTACCCAGTGCTTAAATTTATTAGGGTGTCTTCTATTTGCCCATCTAACGATTCTTAGGTAAACCATATTGTCAAGTTTGGAGAAAGTATCCTTACTGACTACGCTTTTGTAGTAGTTAGCCCATCCTCGGATAATAGGGTTTAGTCTTGTTATAAGAGCCGATTGGGGTGCTGTTTTATTGGATTTGATTACTTGCGCTAGTTTATCGTAATGACGTTGGGGTAAAGCTAAGGAAGCTGTCATAACTACCAATCAAAAAATAAAAGTTCTAAATTTGATTTTGGAATAGGAACTTATTGAAATTATGCCTAAAATTGATGCAAAAATTTCCTTGATTTAGCTTGTTTTCCCTAAAAGTTCCGACACTACTTAAAATCAGAACTCTTTTATTGAGTATTTTAGCGTTCGCTAAAAAGAATATTGAGCTCTGAAAGTCAATTATAGCAATGATTTTAAGACTATTTGGCACCTGGTGACAGCTTCCGCGCGCCTTACGCCACGTTTGACGCTTTCTTCGCTCGGTCTGATGAGTGTTTTGAAACCTAGTTTTCTTCCATGATTATCTTTACCAGATTGATACTTTCCTACTGGGAATTGACGGATATTGAACCCAAGGAAATCGAACCCTGGTTTTTGTCCTTCATGCTCCTTGAGGGTGTGTACTATTCTGGTTTTTGATGGTTTTAATTCTAGGTCGAATTGGGCTAACCACTCTTGAATGATTTGTTGACATAAATTTAGAACTTCGAGATTTTCGTGGAAACAAAGTTCCAAATTTCCCGTGGTTTTGAGACTTTTAGGATGCTTCTATACACCGACTGCCTTAGTGTTGCCTCTGGACGAAACTAGACCAGAGGAAGTTGTGCAGTGTTGCCTTTTGGCTACAGCCTGTCATTCTGGCTTGGCTGTTTGGCTGTAACGATGTTTGAGAAACTTCAAGCGGAGTGCTTTATCCATAAGATTCTCTTGCTAGGGGTTACCTAAACCAGACTTTTAGGTTAGTACCCCGTTTAACCCCGCTTTTCGGATTGAAGTCCATTCTCTACCGAAGGGGTTATGCTTTTACATCCAACACCTGATGAGTAGGACTTGATGATTGTGTGTTTGTTAATATTTGACGACCTTGTTACAGGGACATCTCACCTACACGGAAAATTTAGTTGTCATGGTTCTTTGCTGCTTAACGAGGGTTAAGCTTTAGTAAACCAAGCTAGTACCACCCAGTGTTTTACTAGTTCTGTACTAAACGAGTCGCACAATATCTCCATCCTCTGATGATGGGTGCTATTTTATGCACTTTTGTTTCCGCACCATAGTTAGAGTTGTTGACGATTCGTTTGACTTTGTAACGAAAAGCTTTGAAGTTTTCCACTGAGGGAATGCTTCTAAATTTTCCGTTGTTTTTCTGGACGTAGAAATGCCATCCAAGGAAGTCAAATCCATCTGTCGAGGCTGTTATTTTAGTCTTCTTCTGACTTACGTTCATTCCTCTGGCTGCCAGAAATTCCTCAATTTCGGCTAGTATTTTTCCAGCGTTATCTTCAGGTTTTAAGATGAGTCGGGTAGGGCAGGGACATCACTGTCCCCTTCCCCCCTCAGAACCGAGCGTGCAACTTTCAAAGCACTCGGCTCAAGCAAATCACAAAAGTCAACTGTAATGAATCTGTTGGTGACA